>JACDBY010000339.1 GCA_013694685.1 Actinomycetota bacterium | reverse complement strand
ATCGATCACAACATGGCGCTGATCATGGAGGTCTGCGACCGCATCCTGGTGCTCGACCAGGGACGGACGCTCGCCGAAGGGACACCGGGGGAGATCCGCGCCAATCTCGACGTCGCCGCCGCCTACCTCGGCGAGAGCGCCGTCCAGGAAGGCCCCTCGTGAGCAGCTCGACACTCGTCGTCTCCGATCTCGTCGTCCGCTACGGCGCGGTACCCGCAGTGCATGGCATCTCGTTCGAGGTTGCGCCGGGTGAGATCGTCGGGCTGATCGGACCGAACGGGGCCGGCAAGTCGTCCACGCTCAACGCGATCACAGGGCTCGTTGGTCCGTTCTCCGGGTCCGTACGCCTCGGCGAGCGCGACCTGACCGGCCGGGCGCCCGAGGTCGTGGCGCGAAGCGGGATCGCGCTCGTCCCCGAGGGGCGCCGCATCTTCGGCGAGTTGACGGTCGACGAGAACCTCCGACTCGGTCTGGCGGGACGGAGGACGCAACGAGGCGTCGCGGAGGATCTCGAGCGGGTGCTCGAGCTCTTTCCCGTCGTCGCCGAGTCGCGTGCCCGGTCGGCCGGCGTTCTCTCGGGTGGCCAACAGCAGCAGCTCGCCATCGCCCGAGCCCTCGTCGCGGCACCCGAGGTCCTGCTGCTCGACGAGCCGTCGCTGGGTCTCTCGCCCGCGATCACCGACACGGTCTTCGACGCGCTCGCCACGATCCGCGACAGCGGTCTCGCGGTGCTCCTCGTCGAGCAGCGCGCGCAGCGAACCGTCGCCATCGCCGACCGCACGCTCGTGCTCGCGAACGGCGAGCTCAGGCTGACCCTCACGCCGGACGATGCCGGCGACACCGAGCGGATGATCCACGCCTACCTCTCGTGACCGTGCTCGCGACGGCCCTCAGCGACTTCCTGCATGCGGCCGTCGAGCCGCAGGTGCAGGTCGACGCGATCGGGATCGGCGCGATCTACGCGCTGATGGCGGTCGGCATCGGCCTCGTCTTCGGCGTGCTCCGGCTCGTCAACTTCGCCTACGGCCAGCTCGTGATGGCGGGGGCCTTCGCGCTTGCGTACGCCTCCGACCAGGACTGGCCCGTCTGGCTCGGCATCGTCCTCTGCTTCGTCGTCGTGATCACGCTGACGCTCGCCATGGAGCGTGTCGTCTTCCGTCCGCTTCGCGGGAAGCCGGCGGCGACGATGCTGGTCGCGACGTTCGCCGTCGCGTTCCTGCTCCAGGCGGTCGCGCTGCTGATCGACCAGACCGACGACACGCTCGGCGAGCCCGCGGCCTCCCTGGCGAAGCTCAACGTGCCCTGGACGATTCTGGGGACGGACGTGAGGAAGATCACCGTCGTCGCGATCGTGACCGCTGCCGTCTGCCTCGCCGGACTCGTGCTCATCCTCTCGCGGACGACGGTCGGCCTCCACATGCGGGCTGCCGCGATGGACTTCGAGACCGCACGGCTGCTCGGTGTGCGGGCAGACCGAGTGATCGGATCCGCGGTTCTCCTCTCGGGGATCCTCGCTGCGACCGTGGCGGTGATGCTGACGGTGCAGCAGCCGCTCGTCACGTCGACATTTGCGCTCCGCGAGACGATTGTCGTGCTCGCCGGGGTCGTGTTGGGAGGCATGAATCGCCTGTTCTCGGCGACTCTCGGCGGTTTTGCGATCGGCTATGCGTCCGGGCTGCTCGGTGGCGCGCTGCCGACCGCCCAGAGCCAGTACCTGCCGTCGATCCTGTTCGGTCTCGTCATCGTGATCCTCCTCGTGCGGCCCGGCGGCCTCTTCACCCGTGGGCCTGGCCCGGTGGAGCGCGTATGAGGCGGGCGCGGGGCATGCTCACGATCGTCGCGCCGATCACGCTCGTCGCGGCGACTGCGGTCGTCGGCACGTTCTTCGAGCGGTCGACCGAGATCTACTTCATCAACGCCCTGATCGCCGTCGCGATCGTCGTCGCTCTCTACGTGTTCGTCGGTTCGACCGGCGTGCTTTCGTTCGGTCACATCAGCTTCGTCGCGGTGGGTGCCTGGACGGCCGGAGTCCTGTCGGTGCCCGTGGCAGAGAAGCCCGCCACGATGCCGTTCCTCTTCGACTTCCTCGCCGAGACGACGGTGGGGAACGTCTGGTCGCTCGTGCTCGCGGCGCTCGCCGGTGGCGTGTTCGCGCTTCTCGCCGGTCTCCCGCTGATGCGTCTCTCGGGGTTGACGGCGGGTATCGCCACCTTCGCGGTGCTCGAGATTACGAACAACGTCCTGCGCTACTACGAGAAGGTGGGGCCGGGGCTCAACGTCTTCTCCTCCGTGCCCGAGACGACGGACCTGCAGCAGGCTGCGATCGGCGCGATCGCCGCGATCGTGGTCGCCTTCGCCTACCAAGTGAGCCGGTTCGGACGACAGCTCCGAGCCGCCCGAGACGATGCCCCGGCGGCCCGTGCGGTGGGGATCTCGGTCTATCGGCAGCGGCTCGGGGCGTTCACGCTCTCGGGCGCCCTCGCGGGGCTTGCGGGCGGGCTCTACGTGCACTACCTGCCGATCTCGGTCGACGCGGTCTACCTCGACCTCACGTTCATCACGCTCGCGATGCTCGTGATCGGGGGGATGACGAGCCTCTGGGGCGCGGTCGTCGGGGCGCTCGCCGTCTCGGGTCTCGATTCACTCCTCGCCGAGGCCGAGAACGGCGCCGCCGGGATCGATCTCCCGTCCGGTAGCCGGATCGTCGTCGTCGGCGCGCTCATGGCGGTCGTGCTCATCGTTCGCCCATCGGGTCTCACGGGCGGTCGCGAGCTGAATCTCGGTCGCCTGCTCCGCGGATCTCCCGGTCGCAGAGGCGCCGCATGAGGGTGTGCGTGGTCGGCTGCGGCGCCGTCGGGTCGCTCTTCGCAGCGAATCTCGCCACGCTCGGCGATGTCGAGGTGTGGGCGTTCGATCTGGACAAATCGCACGTGACGGCTATCAAAAAGAACGGTTTGCAATTGATCGGCGCGGGTGAGGTGCTCGGCCGCCTCGAGGCGACGAGCGACCCCGATGCGCTGCCACCGTGCGACTTCGGGATCGTCGCGACGAAGGCGATGCACGCGGCCGCCGCGATCGAGGCGACGGCACACGCGTTCGCCGACGGTGCGGTGGCGACGGTCATGAACGGTGTCGGCAACGAGGAGACACTGGCTGCGCACGTCGAGCGCGTGATCCGCGGGACGACCTTCCCGGCTGGGAAGCTCGTCGCACCCGGGGTCGTGCAGTGGGACGTGAAGGGCGAGACCACCTTCGGCCCGTTCGAGCCGCGCCCGCTCGAGGTCGCGGCGATCGAGCCGCTCGCCGATGCCTGTACCCGGGCCGGGATGCCCGCGAGCGCCGTCGCGGACGCCCGGCCGGGTCAGTGGCGCAAGGTCATCTTCAACGCCGCCACGAACCCGATCGGCGCGCTGACAGGCCTCACCCACGGGCGCGTCTGCGAGCGAGCCGACCTCCGCTCGCTCGTCACCGGCCTCGTCGACGAGGGGAAGGCGGTCGCAGCCGCGCAGGGCATCGAGCTCGACACCGACCCCGAGGCGCTGATCGACCACGCCGCCCGCCCTGACGTCGCCTACGGCCACAAGGCCTCGATGCTCCAGGACGTCGAGTCGGGCCGTCCGACCGAGATCGACTATCTGAACGGCGGCATCGCCCGGTTCGGACGTGAGCTCGGCGTGCCGACACCGCTCCACGACACCATCACCGCTCTCATCAAGGGGGTTGAGGCATCTTGGCAATAAGACGGAACGTGGGTAACAGACTTCAGCCTGTTACCCACACAGCTCTCAGCACTGAGCTCGACCGGCGCTACGCGAATGTGCGCGCCGCGATGGCCGCGCACGAGCTCGACGGCCTCGTGGTCGCCGGTAGCGAGTATTCGGGCTTCGAGGGGGCCGTCACCTACCTCTCGGGCTTCCAGATCGTCCATCGCTACGCCTACGTGGTCGTCCCGCTGGAAGACGACCCGCATGTGGTCTTCCCGGCGGAGGCGCGCTACGTCGGCGAGCACGGCTCTGCGCACCTCGAGCAGCGCTTCGATCCGTATCCGGGGACCGCGATCGCCGCGTACGCCCGCGATGCGGGATGGCGACGCGTCGGCGTCTACGGGGTCGACTACGTGATGAGCGTCCGCGACTATCGCGCGCTCGAAGGATTCGAGCTCGTCCCGTTCGACGTCGAGTTCGACCTTGCGCGGGCGGTGAAGAGCGAGGCCGAGCTCGAGAGCGTGCGCGACTCGGTCCGGATCAACCGCCGCGGCTTCGAGCTCTGGGCCGAGGCGTACCGACCGGGCCGCACGGCCGCCGAGGTGATGGCCGTCGCCGAGGAGTATTTCGTCGCCGAAGGCTGCGGACGCCTGACGATGAACATGGTGCTCACGGCGCCCGGCCGCTCGGGCATCGCACTGCCGGAGTTCAAGATCGCGCGCAAGGAGGAGGTGCTCGGCGACTTCGTCCTCCCCTCGCTCGAGGTCGCAGGCCCCGGCATGCACTGGGTCGAGGTGTCACGCGCTATCGCCGCGGAGGGCACCGACCTCTCGGACGACACGAAGGCGATGGCCGAGGCGTACGACGAGTACTTCGAGGCGGCTCCTGCGGCGATGCGGCCGGGCGCGACCTGCCACGACGTCCACGTCGCGGTTTCCAGGGGGTTCCTCGACCGGGGCTACCACCTCGGGCACGTGACGGGCCACTCGATCGGGATGACGATGATCGAGTTCCCGAAGATCGGCGAAGGTGTCGAGACCGTGCTCGAGGAGAACATGGTGCTCTCGATGCACCCGCACGCGATCGCGGCGAACGGCGAGGACTGCCTCTACATGCAGGACACCTGGCTCGTCACGGAGGACGGGGGCGTCCCGCTGGCCGGGCTGCCGATGGAGATCGTCGTCCGGTAAGGATGGTCGATCGGAAATTCACGGTGGGGCGGATGACGGCCACGACACGGCGCCGGATCACCACCCGCGCGCGTCGCACGGGCCTCCTGGCCTGCACGGCGCGTGCGTGCGGCGCCCGGCTTGGTCATGACCGCCCCGGGCTGCACGCCAATTTCCGATCGACCATCTGATGGCCGCGCTCGCCGAGGGGCTCGTTCGGAACGAGGACGGCGTCGTCCGCTGCTCCTGGGGTGGCGGCTCCGACCTCGACTACCGGGCGTACCACGACGAGGAGTGGGGGATGCCGGTCGTAGACGACGTCCGGCTCTTCGAGAAGCTCGTGCTCGAGGGCTTCCAAGCCGGTCTCTCGTGGCTCACGATCCTGCGCAAGCGGGAAGCCTTCCGTCGTGCGTTCGCGAGCTTCGACTTCCGTCGCGTCGCCGCGTTCGGCCCCGGGGACGTCGAGCGCCTGCTCGGGGACGCCTCGATCGTCCGGCACCGGGGCAAGATCGAGTCTGCGATCGGGAACGCGGTGCGAACGATCGAGCTCGTCGCGACGGAGGGGTCCCTGGCGTCCTTCGTCTGGGGCTTCGAGCCGGCCCTCGCTGCCCGCCCGGCGCGCATGACCCAATCGGTGCTCCGCGAGCTCGTGCAGACCGATGCTTCGCGAGCGCTCGCGAAGGAGCTCAAGCGTCGTGGCTTCACCTTCGTCGGCCCGACGACGGTGTACGCGTTCATGCAGGCGGTGGGGGTCGTGAACGACCATCTCGAGAGGTGCGACGCCCGACTGCGCGTCGACGCGGCCCGGGCCGACCTGAGGCGCCCTGCTCGCGTAGAATCGGCGAGGTGAGCTGGCCGTGGATCGTCCTGCTCGTCCTCGGCGTCTGTGTGGTCGTCGCGGCGGAGTGGTCGAGGGTCTCGGGTGTCGTTGGCACCGATGCCAGGCGCCGCCGTGACCGGGAGAAGCGCAAGGCCAAGCTGCGCGTGGTGCCGACCGACGACGACGACTTCGTCGAGAGCGTCCAGCGTGATCTCGACGCCCTCCCGACGATCGAAGAGCCCCGCACGAAACGTTCCTAGTTCGCAACTGCGCCTGGGTGGTGTCCGACTTCAGTCGGACACGTGCTCTGCCTTGTGCCGTAGGGGGCCGGACCTGTCCTGCCCTAGCCGACGGTGATCTGCGCGCTCAGCACGCGCGTGTTCGGGAGGATGCGCGTCACGTTCTCGTTGTTCCGCGTCTCCTGATGATCGGAGAGCAGGAGACGGAGGCGATGGCGGCCGGTGCTCACGTTCGCGGTCGAGACGTTGACGACGCCGCCACTCAGCCGGGCGGTCGTCTCCCGTCCGTCGATGGTCGCCTCGATCGACCGGGGATCGACACCCGCACCGGCGTCGGTCACCCGGACGCGGACTGCTCGACCCGGTCGCACCGAACGCGTCAGGAGCGTCGCCTTCGGCGGTATCCCGTCGTCGATCCAGAGGCGGAACGTGAACCTGCCCGCGCCGGCGCGGGTCGGGCTGTCGAAGACGATGTCGTACGCGCCCGCCACGGGACGGAGCGCGCCAGCGACGAGCACGGGATCCGTGAATTCGTCGACGTACGGGTTCAGGTGGAGCGGCAGAGCCGCGTACCCCGTGAGCCGGTTCTCGTCGCCTGCGACTACGACCCTCGGCTCGACGCGCGAGCCTCGGCTCCGCGACGTGATCACGACCCCGAAGTTCTGTACCGCGCGCGCCAGGCGGATGCGAAACACCTGCTCGGGGCCGTCGAGCCGGCTCGAGATCGAGGCGTTCGGTTGCACGACGGGATACCGGTAGGTCGAGACCCGCGCGTGCTTCCCGCGGGTGTCGCCGGAGTAGACGCCGGGTCGTGCGAGGAAGCGCACGGGCGCGCCAGCGAGCTTGGGAGCCGTGACGCGACCCCAAAACGGTATGCGACGCACGAGGCCGTCGCGGCGGAGGACGAGCGCGCCGGAGACGTCGCCTTCGGCGCTGCCCGACGTCACCTGGATCGCCACGGTCCCGGGCACGACCACCTGCACCGGGGCGACGACGCTCGTCCCGGCCGGGGCTCCGTCCACCTCCACCGACGCGACCCAGGGGCCGGCACCGCCGCCGGCGTCCTCGAACGTCACGCTCTGACCGGCGGCGCGTCCGGCGGGGACGAGCCCGAAGGAGACGGCGCTGGGTGTCGCCCGGACACGCGCGGTGTCGGCGGCGAGCACGTCGACGAGCCCGGCACCGGTTCTCGTGATCCCGCCCGGCGCGCTGCCGGTGAGGGGCCGGGCCGTGATCGCGAGCGCGGCTTTCACCTGCCGGGTGGTCCACTCGGGGTGACGCTGGAGGAGAAGGGCGACCGCACCGGCGACGTGCGGCGACGCCATGCTCGTCCCGGACGAGAGGCGCCAGTCGCTGTCGGGCGCCGCGGAGAGAATCGAGACGCCCGGCGCCACGATGTCGGGCTTGAGACGGAGCGAGATCGCGGTCGGGCCTGCGGACGAGAAGCTCGCCATTGCGGGTGTGATCCCCGAGCTCGTGGCCCCGACGGTGATCGCCTCGGCGGAGCTGCCCGGCGAGGCGAGCGACCCTTCACCGAACTCGTCGAAGTCGTTGCCTGCGGCGACAACAGGGACGACACCGGTCGCTGCGGCAGCGTCGAGCGCGAGAGCCACTAGATCACGCGTGGGCTCCACCTCGGGCTCGCCGATCGAGAGATTGATCACGTCCATCCCGTCGCGCACCGCGGCCTCGATGGCGGCGACGATCTCGGGTGCGTTGCCGTCGAGCCCGACATTCGCGTCGGTCGGGATCGTGAGCGCCTTGTAGTTGCCGATGAACGCGCGCGGGGCGATCCCGCTGATCCGCTCCCCCTCGGCGAGCGTCCCGGCGTTCCCGGCCGCGATTCCCGCCACGTGCGTGCCGTGGCCGGACTCCTCGGGATCGAAGGGTTTGCCTGCGTGCTTCCAGGTCGCGCTCGGTGGTGGAAACGAACGCGCCACGATGACCTTCGCCGTCGTATACGCCACCTGGCCCTTCGGGTACCCCGCGGGCATCGTGTATCCCGACGGGTCGAAGAACGGATGCCGCTGGTCGACGCCGTCGTCGATGATCCCGATCTTGATCCCCGTGCCCCCTCCGAGGGCGGCGGTCTGGAGCTCGCGCGCGCGCATCGTCGTCGCATCGGGCCCGGCAGCGAGCCGATAGGTGACCGCGTCGTAGACCGTGCGTACGCCGGGCAGCCGGCCCAGCCGCTGGAGGTCGGCTTCGGGCAGGACGACCGAGACGCCGTTCGTGACGAGCCTGTAGCGCCAGCGGACGCTCGCGGCGGGGATCGCCGCCCGGAGCTCCGTCTCGAACCCCCGCTGCTCCGCCGCGATCGTGCTCGCCGCACGCGGGTCGCGAGAGACGGCGAGCGGCGGAGAGGCGAGCTGGACGACGACGTGAGTCCGCGTGGCGGCTACGGCCGACGGCGGCGTATCGCTCCCCGAGGCAACGAGCACGAGAGCCGCGAGAACGGCGAGTGGGAGGGCGAGCGCGCGCGTCATCGAGAGTGAGACGCCGATCGCCGGCGCCGGTTGCCCCACGATGCGGATGAGAGGACT
>JACDBY010000325.1 GCA_013694685.1 Actinomycetota bacterium | reverse complement strand
GAGCAGGTCTTCGAGCCCGCCGCCCGACGACGAGCCGGAGCCGCGGCCTCCTCCACCCAGGATCCCGCCGAGCAGATCCTCGAGCCCGCCGCCTGCACCACCGCCGCTGCCGCCCTGTTTCTTCGTGAGACTGCCGATCAGGTCGTCGAGACCGCTCATGGATCCTCCGTTTCTCGGGTTGCCAGGTCGTTCATACCCGTTCTCAGGCGACGAACGACACGGCCGCGATCCCCGGGAGCTCCACCGCGAGGGCGTGCCAGAAGCGCCCGCCGTCGCGCGAGAGGTGGAGCCGCTCCTCGGTCGCGAAGAGGACGAGGTCCGGATGGTCGGGCGAGATCGCCACGTCGACACCGCGCGGGAGACCAGCGCCCGCCTCGCGCCAGGTGGCGCCGCCGTCGTGCGAGACGACGAGCGGTGGCCGGCGATCGACGACGGCGACAACCGTCGAGCCGTGGGCGTCCGCAGCGACCACGAGAGGCAGGTCGACGGTGGGAGGTGGCGACCTTTCGAGCGGCTCGTCGACGACGGCAACGACCTCCTCGTCGTCGAGGTCGATCTCGACCGTCCCGAGGTCACAGCCGACGAACGCTCGAGTCATCCGCCGCTGATCAGCTCGGCGACCGATGCGCCTGCTGCCTTCGCCGCGGCGCCGGGCTCGAGACCTTGCGCACGTCCGGCGAGGTAGAGGACCGAGAAGGCGTCCCCCGCGCCGGTGGGGTCGACGTCACCGCGCGTCGGGTGCGCCGGGACGTCCACCACGTCTGCCTCGGTGACGACCCGCGCGCCCTCCGAGCCGAGCGTGAGGACGACCTCCGCGACGCCGAGCGCGCGAAGCCGGTCCGGCTCGAGCCCACCGGCGAGGATCCGCGCCTCGTCCTCGTTCAGCTTGAGGACGGCGAGGTGCTCGAGGAGCGTGCGGTCGATCTCGCTGTCGCGCTCGAGCGGGCCCGTCCGGGAGTGGCGCAGGATGCCCTGTGCGTCGAGGAGAAGGTGGCGCCCCGCTGCGAGCCGCTCGACCACATCGGTCGGAAAGTGCGAGCGCAGCAGACCGGCGACGTGAACCCAGGCCGCGTCGCGGAGAAGGTCGGCCGCCCAGCCGTCCAGATCCTCGCGCTGCCAGTCGTCGCCGACCGCGTCCACCTCCATGACGCGGTGGTCACCCTCGTAGTGGAAGGAGAAGGCTGTCGTCTCATGTGCCTCGGCGCACGCGACCGGCAGGCCGAGCGCCTCGAGCGGGGCAAGCGCGACCGCTCGGTCGGCCGGTGCGCAGCGCGTCGCGACGACGGCGTCCGCCCCGACGTGAACGGCTGCGCGGGCGCCGTGGAAAACCCCACCGCCTGCTCGCGGAGGCCCACCCGCGACCCGGTCGACGGTGAGGTTGCCGACGAGCGCGATACGGCTCATGCGCGGACTGCGCCGCGGTGTACGTGCCCCGTCGCGACCGCGACGCCGAGCGCCAGCACGAAGGCGACGCCGAAGCTCGGAAGCGTCGCACCGATCTGCCAGTCAGGCGGATCGAGCCGCTCGACCTGCTCGACCCACCACGCCGGGCCGGTCGGCGAGAGCCACTGGTAGACGGCAAAGCCCGCCACCCAGGCGGCGACCGCGCCGCCGTTCACCGACGTGCGGGCACGGCCGTCGCTCGGGTCGTAGCGGCAACCGGCCGCGAGCCAGTCCGCGAGGAGCACGGCGAAGAGCGGCACGAAGCAGGAGCCGAGGAGGAAGAGGAACGACTGGAAGCTCGTCAGCTTGAGAACCAAAGCACCAGCCGTGCCGATCGTGGTCGTTAGCATGACGAGAGCGCGCTGCGGCGCGCGGGGGACGAGGTTCTGCAGCGAGACCGCGCCCGAGTACGCATTGGCGAACGCCTCGTCCGTCTCGGCGGCGGTCAGGGCAAAGAGGGCGACGAGGGCGACGAGCCCACCGGCTGCGATCGCGGCGGGGAGCGCCGCTGCGTCGGCGACGTCGCGCGTGAGGAGGACGACCGCCCCGAGCCCGAGGAGCATCGCGTCGGGGACGAAGTAGCCGACGCCGGTTCCCCAGAACGCCCCGCGAGGGGTGCGGGCGAACCGTGTGTAGTCGGCGGCGAGCGGCACCCACGAGACGGTCACGCCGACGACGATGTCGATGCCCTGCCAGAGCGAAAGACCCCCCTCGCCCGGTCGACTCCAGGCGTCCTCGAGCCCGCCACCCGTCAGGGCCCACCAGGCGAGGTAGGCGACCACGAGCGGTACGACCCAGATCGCGACGCGCCTGAGGACGCTGCGGACGATCCCGATCGGGCCCAGGAGGCCGAGCGCCAGCGCGGCGGCGCCGAACGCGAGCGTCCACGCCCAGCGGGCCTCGAAGCCGAAGAGCTCGTCCGAGAGCGCCGCTGCCGCGGTCGCGATCACGAGCAACTCGAAGACCGTCCAGCCGAGGCACTGCACGACGTTCACAGCGGTTGGCAGGTACGAGCCTCGCTCGCCGAGCGGGCGACGCAGGACGACCATCGCGGGCACGCGCGCCTGCGCACCGATCGCGCCAGCGACAGCGAGCATGAGGTTCCCGATCAGGCAGCCGATGAGGATGGCGGTGAGCGCTGCGGGCAGCGAGAGCGCCGGGACGAGGATCGCGCCCGCGACGACGACGAGCAGCGACACTCCGAGGTTGCCCCAGAGAAGGCCGAGATCGAGCCCGGTGAGGACACGCAGCCGTTCCGGCACCGGCTCGATCCCCCAGGATGTGGCGCGTTCGTTCACTGCTCTCCTGGAGCGAGTGCGCTCGCGACCCGCTGGACGATCGGGAGAGGGTCGGCGCCGTTCGAGGTATCGAGCTCGATCGTCTCGCCGGGTAGGTCCAGCTTTGCCCAGCGGCCCTGCAAGAGCCCGTCCTCCACCTCGGACACCTCGGCGACGAAGTCCTGGTGGTGACCCGGGTGGCGTCCCCCCCTGGCCAGACGGCCGTTGAACCGTTCGAGCAGGACGCTCGCCGGAGCCGTCAGGACGATCTGAAGAACACGACACGGTGGCAGTTCTCTGAGCTCGCGCTCGGCGGTTCCTGCGAGGAAGTTCGCCTCGATGATCAGTGACGAACCGCCTCGGAGTATTCGTCCAGCCGTGTCGTAGAGGATTGGGGAGGTCGCTCGGCCGAGCGCCCGCGACCGTTCTCGGTCGCCGCTGCCGAGCGCGTCGAAGAGGAGTTCTTTGATCCCATCCCTTTCGAGGAGCGGCAAGCCGGTGTGCTCTGCCAGCGCGCGCGCGAACGTCGTCTTCCCGGCCGCGGGTGGCCCGGTGACGACCACGAGGAGCGGCTCAGGCAGCGCCTGTCGGCAAACCGTGTCAGACACCGTTTTAGTCAAGCAAACAACAGCGCCAGATCAGTGCCAATCCTAGACGGACGCGTGCGTGCCACGGACGCGAACAAGGGCTCGCGCATCGAGGCCGTGGCGGGCGAGGTTCACTCCGCAGAGGAAGAACGTGTGGGTTCCGGCGGCTACCTCGCGATGCACCGAGCACTCGAGCCAGCCGAGCGACCCTGCGAGGAGCGGCGCGCCCGTTGTCCCCGTCTCCGTCGCGACCCCGTGCCACATCGCGATTGGCGGCACCCCACGTGCGAAATGCTCGGCCAGCGTTTCCTGGCCCTCGGCGAGCAGCGAGACGCCGCACGAGCCCGCCTCGCGCAGGAGCTCGTGCAGCGCCGCGTGCCGCGAGACCGCGAAGCCTACGAGCGGCGGCTCCAGCGAGAGACGGACGAGCGAGCCCACGGTCAGCCCGAGCGCCTGACCGCCGACCTCGACCGTCACGACAGCGACCCCCGTCGGGAACCGACCGAAGATCCCGCGCAGATCGTCCACTGCGCTCTACGCGGCGAGCAGCTTGCGCAGGACGTACGGGAGGATGCCGCCGTGACGCAGGTAGTCGCGCTCCCGGGGTGTGTCGAGTCTGAGCGTGGCGCGGAACTCGCGTTCGTCCGCCCGGACGGTGACCTCCCGCGCCTCGCCGTTTGAGACACCCGTCACCGAGAACGCCTCGCGCCCCGTCAGGCCGAGCGTCTCGCGGGTCTCGCCGGCGAGGAACTGAAGTGGCAGGATTCCCATCATCAAGAGGTTCGAGCGGTGGATCCGCTCGTAGCTCTCCGCAATCACGGCCCGCACACCGAGCAGGTTCGGGCCTTTCGCGGCCCAGTCGCGCGACGAGCCGGAGCCGTACTCCTTGCCCGCGAGCACGATCGTTGGCACCCCGTCGGCGAGATAACGCTCGGCTGCGTCGAAGATCGTGAGCTCGTCGCCCGACGGCACATGCACCGTCCAGGTTCCCTCCGAGCCGGGCACGAGCAGGTTCCGGAGCCTGACGTTCGCGAACGTCCCGCGCACCATGACCTCGTGGTTCCCGCGCCGCGAGCCGTACGAGTTGAAGTCGCCGCGCTCGATCCCGTGCGCGACGAGGTACTCACCCGCGGGCGCGTCGGCCTTGATCGAGCCGGCCGGCGAGATGTGATCGGTCGTCACCGAGTCACCGAGGGAGACGAGACAACGCGCGCCCTCGAGGTCCGAGACCTGACCCGCCTCGCGCCCCATCCCGTCGAAGTACGGCGGCCGGCGGACGTAGGTCGACGACTCCTCCCAGGCGAACACCGAGCCCTCGGGCACGGGAAGCTCGCGCCACGCCGGATCGCCCGTGTAGACATCCGC
>JACDBY010000307.1 GCA_013694685.1 Actinomycetota bacterium | reverse complement strand
CTGCCAGCCGGGTGAGCACCACCGCGTCCACGTGGGCGGTCGTCTCGAGCGCGGTCGTGAGCGCGGCGGCACCGACGGTGTCCACGAGCCGTCCGCCGGCCAGCCGCACGGCGCGTACGACGGCGGGGTGCGAGTAGCCGGCCGACACGCCGACGACCACACCTCCGGCTGGGACGACCGCCTGCATCGTCGCGACGAGGCCCGCCGTCGTGCGGTTCGCGAGGAACACCTCGTGCTCCGCGGGATCGCCGCCGAGATGCTCCAGCGCGAGCTCCCGCAGCCTCTCGCCGAGCATCGCCGGGGCGAGCTCGTCGTCGAGGAGGCACGTCTCGACCTCGCCTGGATCGTGCGATCGCTCGAGACCGGTCAGGTTCACGACCGGAAGCCCGCTCTCGAGCCGCGAGCGGATCACCCGCCATGCCTCGCGGAGCTTCGCGTGATCGTCGCGTGTGTCCCGCACGATGCGCCCGCGCTCGTAGGGCAGCCAGTCGCTCATCGCCTCGTACTCTCGCACCGGGACGACGGAGCGCGGGGCCTGGCGGACGGAGGCGGCCAGAGGTGGGTCACGACGGTCGACGGAACGGCTCGGTGCGCTCTGCCGCCCGGTGTCGAGGGCGGGCTCGATGCCCGGGCCGTGTACAGCGAGTGAGGCTCAGCTCGACGTCAAGCTCGCGTCGAGCACGACCTCAACCTCGTCCGCGACCTTCAAGGCTCCGAAGAGAGCCGAGTACGGCTTGATGCCCCAATCGGTCTGCTTGACGACGGCGCTGCCGCTGAGCTTGCCGGCGCCTCCGACCGTGACGTCGAACACGATCGGACGGGTCGTACCCACAAGCGTCAGTTCCCCCCGCACGCTGATCAGGTTGCCGTCGTCGGAGGGCTGGATCGCGGTCGAGCGGAACTCGATGCCCTTCCGCTTCAGCACGTCGTCGTCGATCGTCTTCTGAATGCTCGACTTGTCGTCCTCGCCGAGAGCTTTCAACCCGCCCGTGCCCTCGCGCACCCGGAGCGATGTCGCGTCTGCGTCGAGCTCGATGCGAGACTGCGTGGGATCCTCCCCGACCTCGAGCGTTGCCTTCCAAGAGGTGACGTGGATCACAAGGTCGTGCCCGGCCTTCGCAGCGGCGCCGGAGCGCTTCGTGTTCACGGAGAGGGTGCCGTTCTCGGGGCCGAGTGAGTGCGTACCTGGTTCGAGCGGCATGCGAGGGACCCTAGACGAACTCCGCGTCAGCAGGTGAGGTCGAGACTCTGCGGCTGGCGCAAGCGGCGGGATAGGGGCGAGACGCAAGCTTGCTCGTTCTGCGGCCGTCCACGGCGCGCAACGCGGCAGCTCGTGGCCGGCCCCGGCGTCTTCATCTTCGAGCGCTGCGGCGGGCTTGCCACCGATCTTCTCTCGACGGGGGAGAGCGCCAAGACGCCGCTCGGCCCCCTGAGCGCACTCTCCCCGGCGGAGGGACGCGAGCGTTGCAGCTTCTGCGGGAAGCGCGGCCACGAGATCGCGGGGCTTGCCTCGACCGGTGTGGTGCACATCTGCTCCGAGTGCCTGGTCCTCTGCGCGGAGATCCTCGCCGAGCGGCTCGCCTGAGGCTTCGACTCACCCGCTCGCCGGAGAGCCGCTGACCGAGCGTCTCACCCAAGACGATGTGGGTGTTGTCCCGGGCGATCAAGCCGTGGACGCGCCCGTGTCTCCGATCAAGGTTGCCGCGGACGTAGGCTCCGTTGCATGAAGGTTGTCCCCACTTCGAGTCTCGACACGTCGAACTTCTCCGTCGAGCTCCAGGGCAAGGATTGCGGGAGCCCGGGAGTCTCGCTCATCCTCGTCGACGCGGCGCCCGGACGCGGTCCCTCGCTCCACACCCACGACTACGCCGAGGTCATGATCATCCAGGAGGGGACGGCGACCTTCACGGACGGCATCACGGAGACCGAGGTTGGCGCTGGGAGCGTGGTGATCGTGGGAGCGGGCGAGCCGCACGCCTTCACGAATACGGGCGACGGGCCGCTAGGTCAGATCGACATCCACGTCGCAGACGCGTTCGCGACCGACTGGCTCTGACGGACTCGACGGCTGCCTCGGCGTGCCGCGCGTAGGATTCGGTCGGATCGACCGCACGTCCGAGAGGGAGACCACGAGCGTGTACGTCAGCGTCACGAGAACGAAAGATCCTCTCGACCAGTCCATCGAGCTCGCGACGATCGCCGGCGAGGAGATGGTGCCCTGGCTCCGTCAGATCGACGGATTCGAGGGGCTGCTCATGCTCTCCAACGAGACAGAAGGTGCAACGCTCGTACTGAGCTTCTGGGAGAGCCGCGAGGTGGCGGAGGCTCATCGCGTCGCCCGAATGCAGTTCCGCGACCGGATCACGTCGGCGCTGAGCGTCGAGGTGGTCGAGACGACCGGCTTCGAGGTGAGCTTCGCCCAGCTCGGGCCCCGGATCGCCGCGCTCCGCTAGCGCCGCCCGCTTGGCGACCGTCTGCCACTCGTCGGACGTCTCATGTCCGCCTCATCTGAGCTTCGTAGCGTGGGTCAGGACGAACTCTCGACCCAACGGAGGTACCCATGAGACGCTTCAGTTCCGCAATCACGATCGTGTCATTAGCCGTCCTGTTTTCGGTGGCGGCCGTGTACGCCGGCTCCGGCTCAGGCGGTGCGGCGAAGTCGCCCGCGCGAGCCACGACGGGCTCGGCCACGGCCCGGCTGAAGGACGCCAAGCTCAACATCGAGCACAACGCGACGGACAAGGACACCGGCTTCCAGGGGTTCGTCGACAGCGAGGGCTGGCGA
>JACDBY010000286.1 GCA_013694685.1 Actinomycetota bacterium | reverse complement strand
ATCGCGATGCGTTCAGCGGGCTGAGGGTCACGATCGACCAGCAGTTCACCGACGGCGACTATGTCGCGACCCGTTACACGATCACCGGCACCCACGACGGCGAGCTCATGGGCACCCCACCGACCGGCAAGTGCGTTGCCTTCACAGGCATCACGATCAGTCGGTGCGAGGGCGGTCGGATCGCGGAGGAATGGGAGGTCACGGACGTCGTCGGGCTCCTGGGACAGATCGGTGCGCTGCCCGCGATGGTGCGAGCCTGAGCCGCAAATTGAGCACGGCGCCAACCGGCATCCACGAACCGTGGGATCCGGCCGGATGGCGCCGTGCCAGTTCGGCGGTGTTGGGTACCGCCTGGTCATCCTGCGTTCGATTTGCGTGGACAGGCGCGACGTCGTAGGGTCAACCGATGAGAATTCTCTACCTTGCGACCGCAGGATCGTCCGATCCGACCCGTGCGTCGATTCCTCTTCACATCGCAGCCAACGGCTCGATCGAAGTGGGTCAGGAATGCACCGTCGTGCTGGCTGGCGACGCGACGGAGCTCGTCTCGCGCGAGAAGGCAAAGGGAGTCGAGGGCGTCGGCGTGCCGCCGGCACGAGAACTGCTTCAGAAGCTCGTCGACAACCACATTCCCGTCTACGTCTGAAAGGGCTGCGCCGTCGCCCGTGGGGCGACAGAGGCAGACCTGGGGTGGCTTGGCGCGAGCTGGCTCACGCCACCTGAGCTCGCCGGGATGATCGCCGAGTACGACCGGGTCGTCGGCTCCTAGCCTGCGAGGTAATCCCGCGCAGACCAGCGGCGCTTCGGCTCGTTCCCGGCCAGCACGTGCCTCCGCCCCCAGCATGATCGAGGTGACTCCTTGCTTCGGCTTCCATCGTCCAGAGCGATTCGGTGGCCAGGCAATCACCTAGAGTCGGCGCCGTGCCCGATGCAAGCACGTTGTTGGCCGTCTACGACACGCAGCTTCGCGGCCGAGTCGACGTGTTGCCTGAGGGAGTGAAAGCTCAGCAAGACGGCCCGCTTCTGCGCGTGGTCGGCGCGACGCATGGCGGGTTCCTCGGTTATCGCGACCTCGCTGGGCTCGAGGGGACCGAGCTCGACCAGCTGATCGCGCGCCAGGTGTGTGTGTTCTCCGAACGCGGAGAGCGCTTCGAGTGGAAGCTGCACGCCCACGATCGGCCGGCCGACCTCGGACAGCGGTTATGCGCGGCTGGCTTTGTGCCGGAGGACGTGGAGACGGTGGTGATCGCCGACGTGGCCAGCGTCGCCGGCGATCCGGTTCTTCCCGCAGGCGTGTCGTTGCGTGAGGTGCGCAACCGAGCGGACTTCGATCGGATCGCGGTGATGGAGCAGGCGATCTGGCACGAAGACCGCAGCTGGCTCGCCGACAATCTGGAAGCAGAACGGGCGGTCGACCCCGAGGCGCTCACGGTAGTCGTTGCAGAGGCCGGCGCCGCCGTCGTCTGCGCCGGGTGGGTGCGGTTTGTGCGCGGAACGGAGTTCGCGACGCTCTGGGGTGGCGGCACGCTGCCGGCCTGGCGTCGCCGCGGGATCTACCGGGCGATCGTGGTGTACCGCGCCAGCCTGGCTGCGCAACGTGGCTTCCGATATCTCCAAGTCGACGCCTCGGACGACAGCCGGCCGATCCTCGAGCGGCTCGACTTCCTCGCCGTGACGACCACGACGCCGTACATCTGGTCGCCGCCGACCGTCACCGCAGAGCAGAGGGTTTGCTAGACGGCCACGTCGAGGTCGAGGTCGAGCGTTACAGGTTGTTGGCGATCGTGAAAGGCAAGTGCAGCCTGCCTTTGTTGCCTCGGAGGTCGGAGGCTTCGACCTCGAGGCGGTAACGGCCGTCTGCGAGCAGCGTCGTGCTCCAGGTATGAGCGAGGTAGAAGCGGTAGAGGCCCGGCTTGCGAGGGCGATTCTGTCGCGTGCCGGGTGCGTAGATGCGCCGATACGCCTCCTGCGGCAGCAGTTCCTCGCCGAGGTCGACCGTTAGGTGCCAGGGCCGTACCGTGCGGTCGCCGCGGCGCACGCGCCAGCGAAGCCGCGCCGGCGTCACCGGGAGGCGGTGCCACGGCGCGGGCACCTCGACCGGCGGCATCTGGTGCGCCTCGGCGATCACGTCGACTGCCCCCGAGATCGCTGCCGGGGAGAGTGCCCGGCCTCTGCGCGAGAACACGATCCTCGTCACGTGCGGCCGGGTCGTGTCGTTCCATGGCGTGAGCGCTCCCGGCCGCAGCGGGTCGCGGTAGACGCCGGAGCGGTGCTCGGCGAGATGGACGTGGAGCCACGGCGCCTCGACGTGGCCGACGATCTGATGCTGCTCGACCCGCTGGAGGTGGCTCACCGCGGGGACGACGTGCCAGTAGCCGAAGGCGAGCTTGCCGGCCTCGACCGACAGCGACCGGGGACCGCCGAGATGCACGACGCCGCCGCGAACCGCGTGCACGGCAGTGCCGTTTGGCGCCGAGATGTCGATCCCGAAATGGAACGCCCTCGACGCGCCCGAGATGCGCGGATCATTGAAGTAGCCGCGTACGGGATGTGGCCGGTCGAACGGCTCCAACGGCCACGAGTACACGATGCAGTATGACCCGGCCAGACCGCCTCGCCTTGCGTGTGGCAAGGCGCGTGCGGGCCGCTGACGCGTCACCGGGGCTAACCGGTCGCCGACGACCACCAGCAGCTCGGGATCGGGTCGGCACTCGCCGCGGAGCTGCTCGCCGAGGCGCGCGCAGCGGGGATCACGGAGATCGCCGCTCGTCTCGAGTGACAACCGGGCGGCACTCGCGCTGCTGCGCCGGATCCTGACGAGGCTCGAAGTCCGCTTCGAGGGTTCCGAGCTCTCGATCTGCGCTGCGGTGGCATGACCCCGCCGCCTTACGTCCTGTCCTGCCAGAACGCCTCGACCGCGTCCTCGTCGTCGACCGCGATCTTGACGTCCGCGACGAGACGGTCGGCCACGCGGAGGAAGAGCATCTGCAGGGAGTCCAGCTCCTCGCCCTCGCGCCGGCCGGTGTTGTGGATCACCACAACTGCGCGGTCGGCGCGGCACTCGACGGAGAGCACCTCGCTCGCGAAACGGTCGGTGTCCTCGAACCCTTCCTCGACCTGACGGACGATGGCCGCACGACCGTGGACGACGCCGGCGACCGGACTCTCCCAGCGTGCATCCGGCGCGGTGAGCTCCCCGAGGCGGGTGAGGTCGCGTGACGCGCGCGCCTCGAGCCAGGGCACGACTGTCTCCTGTGTGGCGGCGTCCATGCGGCGTCCTGGCACCGCGGCCACGCCGGCGAAACGTCAGGCGCTGCGCTTCTTCCGCCAGCTCGTCAGGTCGTAGGTGCGGTTGAGCGCCTTCAGCACCTCACGCGCGATGATGTCGCCGCCTTCGCGCTCGAAGTGCACGCCGTCGCCGGCGCGCACCTTCCGCAGGGCGCCGTTGGGATCGGCCAGGTAGTCGGTGTAGCCGCCGTCGTCACCGGCGAACATGGTGTACGTATCGATGAACGCCGCCCGGCCCTCACGCTCGCGCGCCTCCTTCTGCGCGACGGCGTTGACGATGTCGAAGCGCCGCGTCTGCTCGGCCGACTTGGTCTGCGGGAGACCGATCCACACGACGAAGCCGCCGGCTCGGCTGATCACGTCCATCATCCCGCCCACACGCCGCGCGTACTCCCGCCGCCAGGCCGCGCCGCCGAACGTGTCGATCGTGACGTCATCCGGGAGCCCTGTCATGTACGCCTTGTCGTCGTTGCCGCCGAAGCCGAGGACGACCGCTCGGGGTCGCAGGAGCTTCATCTGCTTGCGGATGTGCTCGAACCAGTTGAAGACGTCCGGCCGCGTCAGCCCGGTTGCGACGCGGCCGTCGACGCCTCCCACCGACTCGATGACGGGGCTCGACCCCGCCGCGCGGACGACGGCGAAGCCCGGCGCGATGACGAGAGAGTCGCCCGCGACCCAGAGCCGCAGCTTCTTCGTCGGCGTGAACGCAACCTTTCGCGGCGCAGTCGGCGTCTTCGGCGAGCCGGTCGGCTTCTTCGTCTGCTTCCCGTTCCTGGACACGGGTGTCGCGGGCAAC
Organism: Actinomycetota bacterium; assembly: GCA_013694685.1. GTDB lineage: Bacteria > Actinomycetota > Thermoleophilia > Gaiellales > Gaiellaceae > Gaiella. The sequence continues at coordinate 3,065 of JACDBY010000286.1, read as the reverse complement.
GCGATCTCCGTGTCGATCTCGTCGGCGCCTGACCGGCCGAACAGCGCCTGCACGCCGATGCGCGGGCGGTCGAGAAGCAGCGCGTGGCTGAGATCGGCGAGTGGCCCGGTGAACGCAAGCGCGAGGTCGCGCTGCCAGCCGTCCGGCTTGTTGTAGGCGGACTTGTGGACGCCAGGCGCGTTCAGCAGGAGCCCGATCGCGAGCGCGACCACGCAGATCACGAGCGCGTGACCGGCGCTCCACTGCCGCCGCAGCAGCCGTGGGTCGGTCCGTCGTGCACGCTCGGGCTTCTCGACGGCCGGTGTCGTGGCGACCTGTTCGGTCGTCGGCGGCTCCTCGTCGGGGAGCCGCGGCAGGGGTGACGGTGGGCGGTCGCTCATGGCGGACCTCAGAACTGGAAGTAGATGAAGGGTGCCACGCCCTCCGGCCCCATGGCGCTCGTCAGCATGAGGGCGAGCGCCAGCACCGTCGCCTGGCCGAGTACGGGGAGCCGCGAGAAGCGCGCCATGACGAGTCGCGGGATCCGTGCAGGGAGGTACTGCGAGCCGATCCCGACCGCGATCGCGAGGAGCACGCCGCTCGTCACGAGCGGCGACGCCTCGCCCCAGCCCGTGAACAGCCCGCCAAGCATCTCCCAGGCGGAGCCGAACGAGTCCGAGCGGAAGAAGATCCACGCGAGACAGACGAAATGGAACGTGAGGATGCGCGCGCGCCAGCGCGTCCAGCCGGTCGGCGCACGTGCCGAGGCGCCCCGTCGCTCACCCCAGAGCCGCTCGCCGACGAGCGCGGCGCCGTGGAGGCCGCCCCAGACGACGAAGGTCCACGCGGCGCCGTGCCACAGCCCCCCGATCAGCATCGTCAGGAGGAGGTTGCGGTAGGTGAGGATCGGCCGCCGGCCGCGGTTGCCGCCGAGAGGGATGTAGACGTAGTCGCGGAGCCAGCGCGAGAGCGTCATGTGCCAGCGACGCCAGAAGTCCTGCACCGAGGTCGCGGCATAGGGCGAGTCGAAGTTCTGCGGGAACGAGAAGCCGAGCAGGAGCGCGATCCCGATCGCGATGTCCGTGTATCCCGAGAAGTCTGCGTAGATCTGGACGGCGTACGCGTACACCGCGATGAGGATCTCGAGCGACGAGTGCTGCCCCGGTGCGGCGAAGACCTCGTCGACGATCGACGAGGCGAGGTAGTTGGCAATGACGACCTTCTTGAAGAGCCCCGTTGCGATCAAGTAGAAGGCGCGGCTCGTGTCGACGCGCCGCGGATCGCGGGGCCTGTCGAACTGGGGAATGAGCTCCGACGGCCGGACGATGGGTCCTGCCACGAGATGCGGGAAGAAGGACAGGTAGACGGCGAAGCGCTCGAGCGTCGTCGGCTCGAACGCGCCGCGGTACGCGTCGACGACGTAGCTGATCGCCATGAAGGTGTAGAAGGAGATGCCGACCGGGAGGACGATCGACTTGACCTCGAGCGGCATCTCGACCCCGACGAGTGAGGCGACGCTCGAGCCCGAGGTGACGAAGAAGTCGTAGTACTTGAAGTAGCCGAGTACGGCGAGATTCCCGGCGAGCGCGAGGACGAGCAAGGCCCGCTTCTGCGACTGCGCCCCGGCCCGCCAGATACGCACGGCGAGCACCTGGTTCCAGAGGGTGCACCCCGCGAGCAGGAAGACGAAGCGCCAGTCCCACCAGGCGTAGAAGACGTAGCTCGCGACGAGGATGAACGGCCGCCAGCGGTGCGGCCACGGCATCGTCAGCCACGAGAGCGGCAGGACGATGAGGAAGAAGAGCGCGAAGGTGGCGGTCGGGAAGAGCACCCGCGCGGAAGCCTACGGAGCGCTGCGGGCGGGCCTCATCCTTGTTCGCGAAGCACGATTCCGCAGAGCGGAAACAGGCGCTCAGCCGGCGGGGCGCTGCTCGACCGTTGCCTCGACCTCGTCGACCGGCGGCGGCAGGCGCGTGATTCCCGTCACCGACTGGTCGTCGCCGGCACCCGCGTCGAGAAGCGTCTGCTCGACGGGTGGCGCGTACCACGCAGGGTCGGCGCCGGCCGGTGCGGGCGGAGCGGGGGCATAGAGCGGCAGCTCCTGCCGGCGGTCGGCACGCGAGGCGGCCCACTCGATGAGCGCGACGAGCACCCAGGCGCCGACCATCACCCCGGCAATTGCGACGGCGTCGAGGTCTGCGATCGCGGCGGCGGCGGCAGCGGCGGCGAGGAAGAGCCCTTCGAGCAGGAGCCTCGGCAGCTGCGGCCGTCTCCGCACCGGCAGGTCGAGCGCCCCGAGCCAGGCGTACGCGCCGGCGGCGACCGGCTCGTCGAGCGGCTCACGCGGCATCGTCGAAGCGATCCCGAGACGCCGTACCTCGGCGCCGAGGTCCGCGATCTGGCTCTCGAGCCGCCCGAGCAACTCGTTCGTGTCGGGCGGCTCGGTCTGCTGGCCGTGCGCGGCGGGGTCGCTCACGGCAGGGGCTCTTTCATCTCGTCGATTGCCTCGAGCGCCTTCGCGTGGACGCGGGCACGGCGATCCTCGACGGACTCCCGTGCGGCATCCTTCGACTGGGGCGGCGTCGGGACGGCCGGCGCGGTCTCGCGGCTCTCGGAGAGCTTGCGCCGGAGCTCGATGGCGGGGTCGGGCTCGGCGGGTGGGCGCGGCAGCGGCGACGAGGACTTGCGGCGCGCGAGGAGCCGCGCGAGCGCCGCGATCCCGACGAGCCCCGCCAACCAGCCGAAGAGCTTGCGCACGGGGCCATCGTACCCCGGGCCGTGGAGTGCTCCTCCCGGCAACAATTAGTGCGTCTCCGGCGCGCGATCCGAGCGCAGCGCCGCGTCCTCGGTCGCATCCAGGTCCGATGACATGGATGCTCCCTGCGTCCTCGCGCTGCTTGCGTCTCGCGCCCCGGAAACACGAAATCGTTACCGGAAGAAGCACTGCTACCCTTCCGCGGCTTCCTGCCACGCCGCGCGCAGCCTCTTCCCGGGCGGCGCTTCGGACGGTGTGGCCGATTCAGACCGAGGGAAGGAGAGAGGGAACACGTGCACGACTACGAACTGCTGCTGCTGCTCGACCCCGA
>JACDBY010000283.1 GCA_013694685.1 Actinomycetota bacterium | reverse complement strand
GTCGACGTCGGCAGCTGATGCTCCGCTTCGTCTGGGGCCAGCTCGTCAACCGCCCCAGCCGGCCGGCCGTCCTCGCACTGACAGTCCTCGTCGCCGCCGCCTCCTTCGTCCTCCTCACCGCGACCGGGCAGACCACTGAAACGCGGGTGGAGGGCTCGGTCGAGTCGAACTACCGCACCGCCTACGACATCCTCGTCCGCCCAAAAGACTCGGCGACGCCGCTCGAGCGCTCCGACGGGCTCGTCCGCAACAACTACCTCAGCGGCCTCTTCGGCGGGATCACGATGAAGCAGTGGCGCGAGATCAAGGCGATCCCGGGCGTGGACGTAGCAGCCCCGGTCGCCAACGTCGGCGTGGTGTTTCAGTACGCGGGGACCGTCGTCCGCCTGGACAAGCTCGTCGATGATAAGCCGGACCAGATCTACCGGATCCGCACGGCGGACTGGGCGCCGACAAACACGAGAGCGTTCGTGCACAACACCCAGTACATCTTTTACAACCGCACGTCGACCGCGTACAAGAAGGCTCCCTCCTTCGCCACCTGGGTGCATCCCGCGGATGGCGGCGAAGACTTCGAGGCTTGCGCGGGCCTGCACGACCAGGCCCCGAAGCCCAAGCCGAGCCTGTACTACAGCGGCAGCGTTGGCCTCTCGTGCTTTTATCAGCGTTCCCCTGGTAAGGCAAGCGACACCCAGCTTGGGCTCTCTCCGAACTCCAGGAACACAATCAAGCCGGGCGAGGTCGGGATGTCCGTCGGCACACGGTTCCCCCTATTGCTCGCCGGCATCGACCCGGAAGCAGAGGCGGAGCTACTTGGGCTCGACCGCGCGGTCGTCACCGGCCGCTACTTACGCTCGGATGAGCCCTCATTCCTCAGGAAGCACCCGCCCTCGGGCTACTTCCCGAATCTCGTGTCTTACGGGCGCTACGTGCCGATCATCGCGAGCACGCGCTCATATGACAATCAGTTTGTCGACGTCCGGGTCGAACGACTCGTGATCCCTACAGGCGTCGATGCGGCTCGAGCGGTCGCGTCCGAGCGGGCGTACTCGTTCCTGACGAGACTTCGCGGACGGACGGTGGAACGACGGCGGATCGGCACGCAGGCCATCTACGACGAATTCTTGCTCGGCAGCTCTGTCGCGGACCGGGCGGAAGCGGGTCACTATTGGAAGACAAGCCCCGTTACGTACGACCGCGTCGGCGAGCGGCTTCGCCCCCGGCCGGTCACGAACCCTCCCTCGATCTGGCATTCGCAAGCGACGCCGGGCAGCACCGGTACTGAGTCGAAGGCAACCGCCGCGAACGCCGATGTCGACTATCGCTCGATCACCGGCTTCCCGAGCTCCCCCTACTTCCGCCGCAACGTCGTTCCGGGCGAGCCGCAGGCTGACGTTGCCGACTTCTCCTTCCTCCAGATCGTGGGTCACTACGACCCCGCGAAGCTGCGTGGATTCTCGCCGCTGTCCCAGGTGCCGCTTGAGACGTACTACCCGCCGACACTGCGACCTGCGGACGATCCTTCACGTGCAGCGCTGAACGGGAAGCCGCTAGGACCGACCGAGAACATCGGCGACTACGTCGCACAGCCGCCTCTGCTCCTGACGACGTTGCAGGGAATGCGGCCGCTGCTCGAGCCGAAGTTCTACCAGGGGGCGAGCGTCCAGGCCCCGATCAGCGTCATTCGCGTTCGTGTCGCCGGCGTTGCAGGACCGGACGAGGTCAGTCAGGGGCGTGTGGACGCCGTCGCAGCCGAGATCCGCTCCCGCACCGGGCTCGACGTCGACATCACAGCAGGCTCGTCGCCGCGGCGGCTGCTCGTCGAGCTTCCGCCCGGGAAGTTCGGCAGGCCGAAGCTGCTGCTCGAGGAGGGCTGGTCGAAAAAGGGCGTCTCGGTCAGCTTCCTCGAGGCACTCGACCGGAAGCGGCTGGCGCTCTTCACGCTCGTACTCGTCGGCTCGGCGTTCTTCCTCGCCAACGGCGCTTTCGCGGTCGTGCGGGCGCGGCGGCGAGAGATCGGGACGCTGCTCTGCGTCGGCTGGTCGCAGGGGAAGATCTACCGCGCGGTCCTCGGCGAGCTGTCGGTGATCGGCACTGTCGCCGGAGTCCTCGGCGCCGTGCTTGCGTGGCAGCTCGCGAGCGCGTTCGAGCTCGACCTGCCGTTGTGGCGATCGGTGGCGGTCGTGCCGATGGCGCTCGCGCTCACTGTCACCGCTGGGCTGCTTCCCGCCTGGCGGGCGGCTCGCTCGCTCCCGCTCGACGCGGTTCGACCCGCCGTGGCCGGTGA
>JACDBY010000250.1 GCA_013694685.1 Actinomycetota bacterium | reverse complement strand
TCCTCCATCGAGTTGAGCACGATCCCGATCAGCACGTTGATCACGATGAAGGCCGCGATCAGGATGAAGCTCACGAAGTAGATCCACGACCAGGGGTGCACCTCCATCCCGGCGTCCATGTACGTCGGGAAGTTCTCGAGCGTCAGCATCACGAAGAGCGTCAGCATCGCGCGGCCGATGTTTCCCCAGTCCTCCGGCAGGTCGTCGTCGAAGAGCGTCCATCCGACCATCCCGTAGACGAAGAGCAGCATTCCGGTCGCCAGCGCGATCGCAAAGAGCGGTGGGAGACTGCGCCAGACGCCGGCGAGCAGCACGCGCAGGTCGGGGAAGAGACGGACGATGCGGGCGACGCGCGCCAGTCGGGCGAGTCGCAGCAGGGTCGACGACTCGCGGATCCCCGGCACGAACGCGACCGCGACGACCACGAAGTCGAACAGATTCCACCCGTCGCGGAAGAAGGCCCACGGCCGCCCGCCATAGGCGCCGATCCGGAGTACGAGCTCGAGGACGAAGATCCCGAGACAGACGTCGTTGACGACACCCAGCTCGTCGCCCCAGCGGGTCTCGACGCCGTCATAGGTCTCGAGCCCGAGCGCGACCGCGTTCGCCACGATCACGACGAGCACTGCGGTCGTGAACCACGGTGCGGTGACCATGCGGGCGAGGCGAGCCGACATCTGCGCGCTACCCGGAGATCGCGGACGTCTCGGCCACGTCGGCCGGAAGGTAGGCGGCGGACGGGCTCCCGGCGGGTGTGAAGAGTCCGAGCACCACGAGCTCGCGTCCGATGGCCGTCGTCTCGACGATGTGCACCTCGCGCGGTCTCAGACGGAACGCGGCGCCGGGCTCGAGCGCCTCGATCTCGTCGCCGAGGCGGAGCCTGCCCTCGCCGTCCAGGATCCAGACGATCTCGTCGTAGAGGTGGTAGTGCCACGGTGCTCTGCCCGACGGGATGTAGCCGACGAAGAGCGTCCCTCGCGTCGAGCCGTTGTGCGGCCCGTAGAGGAGCTGGAACGAGCGCGCGCCGGTCGCCTGGCCGGGCTCGACGTGGGCGAGCGCGACGAGGCGCTCGGTGTCACCCATGGGCGCGTGCAGGTCGGTGTCGGCCCCCAGGGTCGCGCGCACGCAGGAAAGCCCCTGCGTGCCCGCCTCGAGGCGGCTCTTCCCTCCGGCCGGTAGCAAGACACCCATACGACCTTCGACCTGTTCGCCCGCGACCCGGCCGCCGCCGTCGTGAACGAAGAGGAGCGTGTCGTGCAGCTCGTCGTGGAGCTCGAGAGGTGCGCCCGGCTCGAGCCGCAGCTGGTCGAGCGCGAGCTCCGAGCCGCGCTCCGGTGGGACGAGCACGCGTCGCTCGACACCGTCGACGGCACTCGCGCGCGCGTCGTCGGGGTGCTGGACGCGACTCATCGGGGGAGCATAGGGTCGGGCACGCCGCCGGGAAGGGCGGGTCGGATCGGACGGCGAGGCACGGCTACCCTCCCGCGGTGGCTGAGCGCACCGACATCCGCAACGTCGCGATCGTCGCCCACGTCGACCACGGCAAGACGACGCTCGTCGACGCGATGCTCTGGCAGTCGGGCTCGTTCCGGGAGAATCAGGACGTCGCCGAGCGCGTCATGGACTCGATGGAGCTCGAGCGCGAGAAGGGCATCACGATCCTCGCCAAGGCGACCGCCGTCCGGTACGGCGACACGAAGATCAACATCGTCGACACGCCCGGGCACGCCGACTTCGGGGGCGAGGTGGAGCGCGCCCTCCGGATGGTCGACGGCGTGCTGCTGCTCGTCGATGCGAGCGAGGGGCCGCTTCCGCAGACGCGCTTCGTGCTGCGAAAGGCGCTCGAGAGCCGCCTCCCGGTACTGCTCGTCGTCAACAAGGTCGACCGGCCGGACGCCCGCGTCGAGGAAGTGGTGAACGAGGTCTACGAGCTCTTCCTCGACCTCGATGCCGACGAGAGCCAGATCGAGTTTCCGATCGTCTACTGCAACGCGAGGGTCGGCACGGCAGGTCTGACGGCCGACCAGGCCGAGCTGTCGACCACCCTCGAGCCACTCTTCGAGTCGCTGCTGGCCACCATCCCCGCGCCGGCCTACGAGGAAGGCCATCCGCTGCAGGCGCTCGTCACGAACCTCGATGCCTCGCCCTATGTCGGCCGGCTCGCGATCTGCCGCGTCCGGCACGGCACGATCCGCAAGGGCCAGCAGGTCGCATGGTGTCGGGCAAACGGGGCGATCGAGCGTGCGAAGGTCACCGAGCTCTACGTCTCGGACGCACTCGACCGGGTCGACGCCGAGGAGGTCGGGCCGGGGGAGATCTGCGCGGTCGCGGGCATCGCCGGCGTCACGATCGGCGAGACGCTCGCGGATCCGGACGATCCGCGGCCGCTTCCGGTGGACGAGGTCGACGAGCCTAGTCTCTCGATGACGATCGGCGTCAACACCTCGCCGCTCGCCGGTCTCGATGGGTCGAAGCTGACCGCGCCGATGCTGAAGCAACGACTCGATCAGGAGCTCGTCGGGAACGTCTCGCTCCGCGTCCAGGCGACCGAGCGGCCGGACACCTGGGAGGTACAGGGTCGCGGCGAGCTCCAGCTTGCGGTGCTCGTCGAGCTGATGCGCCGCGAGGGCTTCGAGCTGACGGTCGGCAAGCCCCAGGTCGTGACGCGCGAGCTCGACGGCAAGGTGCACGAGCCAGTCGAGCGGGTCGCGATCGACGCGCCCGAGGAGTACATCGGCGTGCTCACCCAGCTCCTCGCTCTTCGCAAGGGGCGGCTCGAGCAGATGGTGAACCACGGCACCGGTTGGGTGCGGATGGAGTATCTCGTGCCGGCGCGAGGCCTGATCGGCTTCCGAACGGAGTTCCTGACCGAGACGCGCGGCACCGGCATCCTCCACCACGTCTTCGATCGTTACGAGCCGTGGCACGGCGAGCTCCGCACGCGCCCGAGCGGCAGTCTCGTCGCCGATCGCCGCGGGCCGACGACGACCTTCGCCCTGCTCTCACTCCAGGAACGCGGCTCGCTCTTCGTCAGGCCCGGAGTCGAGGTCTACGAGGGGATGGTGATCGGCGAGAACGCGCGTGCCGAGGACATGGACGTGAACGCCACGAAGGAGAAGAAGCTCACGAACATCCGCTCGTCCACCGCCGACGAGCTCGTGCGCCTGATCCCACCGCGACCGCTCTCGCTCGAGCAGGCGCTCGAGTTCATCCGGAACGACGAATGCGTTGAGGTCACGCCTGCCTCGGTTCGGCTGCGCAAGGCCGAGCTCTCCGCCTCCAAGCGCCAGCAGTCAGCGAGTCGCAAGAACCGGGGACTGGCTTGACGCCTCGTGTCCGGGCGCTCTAGCGCGGACAGGGCGTCTGGCGCACCCTCCTTTCATCCGTCCCCCTATCGTCGTCGGCGTCTCCGGCGGGAGCGATCGCGAGGAGCTCGTGCGGGTCACGAGGGGATAGC
>JACDBY010000220.1 GCA_013694685.1 Actinomycetota bacterium | reverse complement strand
TATCCCCGACCCGCTTGGCGGAGAGGATCACGTCGATCCCGCCGCCGGAGCCGAGGTCGAGGACCGTCTCGCCCTCGTTCAGGTCAGCGACGACGAGCGGGTTGCCGCAGCCGAGCGACGCGAGGGCAGCCGCCTTCGGCAGCTCGTCGCGCTGCTCGGCGTCGTAGAGCGCCTCCCCGAACCTCGCCGTGTCGCTCTCGCCGTCGCAACAGGAGCCGCCGCCGCAGCTGCCGCTCGATCCCTGGCTCACCGCCCGCGCAGACTCCGCGTAGCGCCTGCGTACTTCCTCGCGCAACTCCTCGGCACCGGTGATGCTCATCAGCAGCACACTCCCTTCAGGTCGGCGACGGCCGCGAGTTTCTCGACGGCGTCGCGCTTCAACGAGAAGAACGCCCACTTGCCGCGCTGCTCGCGCTCGACAAGCCCCGCGTCCACGAGCTTTCTCATGTGATGAGAGACCGTGGGCTGCGCCAGCCCGACCGGCTCGATCAGGTCGCACATGCAAACTGCGCCGTCGTTCGTCGCGAGCAGATTCACGAGGCGCACGCGCGCCGGGTCACCGAGCGCCTTGAACAGCTCGGCTGTCGCCTCAGCTTCCTCGTCCGTCAGCGTCGAGGCCGCGAGCGGGGCGCAGCAGACGACCGCCTCGAGCGCAGTGCTCACGAGAACCGGCCTCCGTACCGGAGCAGGTCGAGCCGGACCTGCTCGCGCGACGCGGTCAGACGGCACGCGTGACCGCAGACGCTGCCGCAGTGCTCACAAAACTCTACGGCGCGGATACCTCGCTTCAGGTTGAACACGCTCCCTCCTCAAAGGATCAGATCGTATCGACAAACATAAATATATCGACTGACGTCGATGCGTGTCAAGGGGAGCGGTCGCTTCTGCTCAGCCGGCAGTCGCCAGCCTCACCCTCCTTGCCCGCCACTCCGTCAGTCGGCGGGTGCGAGCTCCGAGAGCAGCTTCTGGACGCGCGCGTCGATCTCGCCACGGACGCGGCGCACCGTCTCGAGATCCTGGCCCGCCGGGTCGTCGAGCTCCCAGTCCTCGTACCGCTTGCCCGGGTAGACGGGGCATGCGTCGCCGCAGCCCATCGTCACCACGGCATCCGCCGCTCGCACGACCTCATCCGTCAGCGGCTTCGGGAACTCCTCGGTGAGATCGATGCCGAGCTCCTGCATCGCCTCGAGCACGGCGGGATTGATCTCGCCCGCCGGCGCGCTGCCCGCGGAACGCACATGGACGCGACCTTGCGCCCGGTGGTTCAGCAGCGCAGCCGCCATCTGGCTTCGCCCGGCGTTGTGGACGCAGACGAAGAGCACCTCCGGCACATCCTTCACGATCGAGCCGGCGGCCTGACCCGTCGCGCGGAGCCGGTCGCGGCTCAAGCGGTAGACCAGGATCGGGAGGAAGTCGTCGAATCTCACCTGGCCCATCGCCTCGAGCGACTGCATCACGATCTGCTCGACCGTCTCTCGTGAGAAGACGCCGCGGAACTCCTCGCACAGATCGCTGATCTGCGTCTGCAGGCGCTCGGCCGTCGCCGGGTTGATCTCGGGTTTGAGCTCGACCGGCACGCACCGAGCTTACGCCGGATCCGTGTGTACGGTCTGTGAACGTCTCGTTACGAAGCGGTGTTGACGCGTGCCGCGAGCAGCTCACCGGATCGAGACGTCCCCTTCACCACGCGGATGACCACGAGGCGGCGGGCGCACGGAAGGATGCCGCCGCAGGTCAAACCAGACCGAAGGGGAGAACATGCTCAAGGGGAAGAAGGCGACTCTTGCCGCGACGGTGGCGACGCTCGCCGCCGCCGGTGCGGCAGCTGCGGGGATCGCGATCATCCAGCCATACGCCGTCGGCATCGACGGCGGCTACTACACACAGCGTCTGCTGTCGGTCGGGGACACGATTCCCGAGTCGAGCAACCCGGCCAAGGCCTACCAGATGGTCGGGATCCCGGACGGGCTCGGCGCCCAAAGGAGGACGGGCGGCAGGACGACCGTCTTCATGAGCCACGAGCTTCGCCACAACGTTCTCTCCGAGCCGGTGCTCGGGGAGCCGCTGAACCGGGGGCCGATCGTCTCGAAGCTGAAACTCAACCGGAAGGGCAAGGTGCTCTCCGGCGAGCGCGCCTACGACACTGTCTACCTCGACGACACGCTCATCGGTCCCGCTCCGGCTGTCGACAATGCCACACCCTCCTTCGCCCGCTTCTGCTCGGGCTCCTTGGCAGGTTTGGCCGAGGGATTCGACCGTCCGATCTACTTCGCCAACGAGGAGTCCACCGGTTCCGCGACATTCGACGGCAAGGGCGGACTCGCCGTTGCTGTCTTCGACAACGAGGCGCACGCGCTGCCGGCTCTGGGCCACTTCGCCTGGGAGAACGCTCTCGTCCAAGCGAACACCGGCAGGTTCACCGTGATCATGAGCATGGAGGACGGCCCGTCGAGCCAGGTTCCGACGGAGTCCAACAGCCAGCTCTACATGTACGTCGGCGAGAAGAGTCGGAGCAGGGGCGCCAGCGTGCTCGAGCGGAACGGGCTCACCGGCGGCACGCTCTACGTCTTCCGCTCGAAGGATCCACTGCGAAACAGCGAGGCGACGTTCCTCAGCGGCTCGCTCACGGGCGAGTGGGTCTCGCTCGGGAATGTCTCCGCGCTGAACGACGTCGCGCTCGAGGCCGCGAGCGACGCGGTCAACGCGATGATCTTCGCCCGGCCCGAGGACGGCGCCTTCAACCCGAACGAGAGCGACGAGTACTTCTTCGTCACGACCGGCGAGGGGACGGGCAACGCGCTCGGCCGCCTCTACTCACTCGAGCTGAGTGGCAAGGACTCGACCGGCCCGGCGAGGCTGACGATCGAGTACAACGCCGACACCGTGATCGCGGCCGGCGGCGACATCGCGATCAGCCCGGACAACATCGACGCGAGCCGCGATTACCTGATGATCCAGGAGGACGGTACGACGACGAGCCGGCAGGACATGACGCGGAAGAACCGTGACGGCTCGATCTGGCGCTTCGACCTCGACAAGAACGGCGTCGACATCTCGTCGAGGCTCCGGATCGTCGAGCTCAACCAGCCCGGC
>JACDBY010000207.1 GCA_013694685.1 Actinomycetota bacterium | reverse complement strand
CCGGGTCGCGGTTCCCGGATACTTGGACGATGGACTGGGGCGAGACGCGCGAGCGTGCGATCCGCGAGCACGACGAACGGGGCCGGGCGCCGGCCGAGGGTCGTGAGGACTTCCGGCTGGCGGGGATTGCGGGCGCGTCCTGGGCTGCCGGTCTGGCGTCGGCGATGCTCGGGGATCGCGAAGGGGCCGAGGAGTGGCTCCGCCGCGCAGCGGACGAGTACGAGACGAGCTGGCGCGCCGCTCCGGCAGCGAGCTGGGGCCGACCGATCGCCGTGCTCCGCTGCCGGCTCATGGCCGGCGACGTGGCGGGCGCCCGGGTCGATGCCGATGGCGCCCTCGCGGCCGGTGCGCTCGAGGCCGCAGGTCCGATCGCCGGCTACTGCGCCGCACTCGCGCTCCTCGTCCTCGGACGCGACGACCAGGCCGCGGCGGTGGCGGCGCGGATCGTGCAGGAGGGTCTCCAGCCGGCGTCGGTCGGTCGGTCGCTCGCGGCGCTCGCCCGCCGCGACGAGGCGGCGTTTCGGGACGCACGGCGCGATGTCCTTCGCTCCTTCGAGGAGCGCCACGCCTTTCTCGAGGACGTCCCGGTCGCGGACACCGTGCTCGTCCTCGACGCGCTCGGGCGCGAGCGGGGCATCGCGCTCGAGCCGATCGAGTCGCCGCTGCTGCCAGGGGACTGACCCCGAAGGGGTCTGTCCCCCGTGCGATCTGCGAGGCGTCTCGCAACAAAAGGCGGCGCTCGCACAGGGGTCAGTCCCCTTCGGAGACAGACCACGGGGGACAGAGTGCGCTCAGTCCTGCTCGGCGGTCAGCTCCTTGGCGCGCGTCATGGCCGCCTGGATCGCGTTCAGGAAGGCGGCCCGGACACCGGCGGACTCGAGCTCTCGGATCGCGGCGATCGTCGTGCCACCCGGTGAGGTGACCATCTCGCGGAGCTCGACCGGGTGCATCTTCTCGTCGCGGAGCTGCTTCGCCGTGCCGAGCATCGTCTGCACGACGAGCTGCGTCGAGATCTCGCGCGAGAGCCCGAGCAGAAGACCTCCTTCGATCATCGCCTCGGCGAGGAGCGCGAAGTAGGCGGGGCCGGAGCCCGACACGGCCGTCACCGCGTCCATCGACCGCTCGGGGACGCGAACGACCGCCCCGAGATGCGCTAGCGCCTCCTCGGCGAGGGTGAGATGCGCTTCCGTGGCGCTCGAGCCGGCGCAGACACCGGCAATCCCCTCGTGGACGGTGGAGGGCGTGTTCGGCATCGCCCGGACGACGGGAACGCCGTCTGCGAGGTATCGCTCGACGACGGCTGTCGGCGTGGCGGCCGCGACGGTGAGCACGGTCTGCTCCACCGTGAGCGAGGGGCCGACCTCGGTGAGGAGTGCATCCATGTCCTGCGGCTTCACCGCGACCACGACGAGGGCTGCATTCGCCGCCGCTGCAGCATTGTCCATTTTGGCAATAATGTCGTAACGCTCCGCGAGCTCGAGGCCGCGTTCCTCTCGCCTGGTCGAGGCCGAGATGTCGACCGGCTCACGCCATCCGGAGGAGAGGAGGCCAGCAATGAGGGCTTCGCCGATCCGCCCCGCACCGAGCACGGCGATGCGCCTGGGGTCGACGGCCATGGCGCAGCTTACGCGGCGCGCCGTGCGCGACGGCGAGCGACGCGCGCGAGATCCGTCGAGGCTCCGCGCACGAGCCCGCGAGCCCAGCCGAGGACGAGCACCTCGCCCGCGAGACCCTGCCACTCGCCGTAAGGCTCGAGCAGCTCGGCGGTCTCCCAGCCCTCGACCCAGCGTCCCGTCAGCGCCGCGTGAAGCTTCACGAGCGAGAGATCTCCGACGAGCCCTCGGTCGTAGCGGCCCAGCCCTTCGAGCGCGATGACGCCGACCGACCACGCGCCGATGCCGCGCTCGCGGCTCAGGCGGTCGTCCACGACCGACGACGGGTACCCCCTGAGCCGCTCCAGGTCGATCGTCGCGGCGAGCCGGACGAGCACCGACGCGCGATGTTGGGCGAGCCCGAGCCTCCGGAGCTCGACGGGGCTCAGCCGGCGGAGCGCCTCCCGCGTGACCACCGTCTCGCCGCAAAGTCGTGCGATCTCCCGCTCGATCGCGCGAGCGCGTCGTGCCTCGATCAGCTGACCGCAGATCGCCCGCACTGTCGCCTGGGTGACCGTCGCGAGGCGCAGCGTGCGGTATCCCCGGAGCGCGCGAGCGGACGGGCCGAGCAGCGGGTCACGCGCGAAGCGCTCGTGGAACGCCGTGGTGTCGTCGTCGAGCGCGAGCATGAAGCGCGCCGTGGAGAGCCCCTCCTCGTCGGGCGCGCGCACGACGACCCGGCCGTCCGGTCGTTGGAACGCCGTCGCGACCCGCTCGCCCGGCAGCGCACCGCGCCAGGTTCCGCGCCGCGCCATCAGGCGCAGGCGGTAGGGCCCGGTTGGCCGGACGACGTCGACGAGCATCGATCGACCCTAGCCCGACCCGCAGACGCACGCCCCGGCAGCGCGCTGGTCAGTTACGGGGATCGGCCAGAGGGGGTCGGTCCACCGCGCGACAAGAGAGCGCGGCCGCAGGACGGCGTGAGCCCCTCCGGGGACAGACCCCATAATCCACCCGTGCGGCTCGTCGACGCGGTCTCGCTGCGCTCCCGTCGGCGCAAGCTCGCTCTCCTCCTCGGGGAGCTGCGTCCCCACGCGGGCACCACCGTCCTCGACGTCGGCGTCGACGAGGTCTCGGGCGGCGAGGCAGGCGGTGAGAGCGGCTGCCGGACGCACAACTTCCTCGAGCAGCACTACCCGTGGCCGGAGCGAATCACGGCACTCGGAGAGCACGACGGTGGTCGTTTTCGTGCGCGGTTCCCGGACATCGAGTACCTCCAGGGCGACGGCTGTGCGCTCCCGTTTCCGGACGGGAGCTTCGACATCGTCCATTCGAACGCGGTGATCGAGCACGTCGGCGGCCGCGACATGCAGGAGGCGTTCGTCCGCGAGGCGCTCCGGGTTGGGCGTCGCGTCTTCTTGACGACGCCGAACCGGCTCTTCCCCGTCGAGGTTCACACGCGGCTCCCGCTCGTGCACTGGCTTCCCGACGAGCTCGCCGGAAAGGTCTACGACCGCGCCGGGAAGCCCTGGGCACGCGCCAACCACCTCCTAGGCCCGCGCGAGCTCCGTGAGCTCTTCCCGGCGGCGGTGCGGATCCACAATCTCGGCCTGACGCTCGTCGCGACGACATGAGCGGGCGGCTCGCGCGTGCCGCCCTGCTCGTGCTGGTCGTCGGGCTCGTGGGCCACAACCTCGCGATGGCCCTGCTGTGGCAGGCAGGCGTCCGCGATACCGCGCTCGACGTCGTCGCGGGCTGGAAGGAGGTGCTGCTCGTCATCGGGGTGCTCGCCGCCCTCGCGGCTGCGTGGGGCGGACGCGGGCCGGACAGGTCCGGCCCCTACGACAGGCTGGCATGGGTCGACCGGCTGGCGCTCGCGTACGGCGCGATCGTCGTCGTCTACTGGCTCGTGCCGCAAGCCTGGCTCGGGGGCGAAGCATCGCCGCGCGGCGAGCTCTACGCGCTCCGGCATCACCTCCTGCCGCTCGGGGCGTACGTGCTCGGGCGGCTCGTCGTCCTCGATCGCGCGTCGTGGCGCAGGCTTCTCGTCGCAGTGGTCGGTGTTGCGGCGGCGCTCTCGGTGTGGGGGCTCGTCGACGTGTATGCCGTCCCACTTCAGTGGTGGCGCGACTCAGGGGTGCCCGACTGGTACTCGGAGCAGCTCGGGCTCGAGTACGACTGTCTCTCGGGCCTGCCGGAGAACTGGATCCTCAACACCGACGAGGAGAGCCCGGCGCGCCGCCTCGTCTCGACGTTCCTCAGCCCGCTGGCGAGCGCCTACCTGCTCGTCGTCGCGGTACTGCTGGTTGCGGCCGCGCGTCCTCGGCCCTGGACGCTCGGGCTCGGCGCGGTGGCGTTCGCCGGTCTCCTCTGGACGCACACGCGCGCGGCGTTCCTCGCGCTCCCGGTCGGGCTCGCGCTGCTGGCCGTCCTGCGCCGCTCCCCGCGGCTCGCCGTGCTCGCGGGTGGCTCGCTCGCCGTCGCGGTCGCGTTCGTCGCGCTCTTCCCGACGATCGGGCCGACCACGACCTACACCGCGACCGAGCTCTCGTGTCTCCGCGAGAACGCGGCCGTCGAAGGAGACTCGAGCGACGATCCGTTCAGCGCCGACGAGAGCTCGACCGCGAGCCACCTCCGCGCGCTCCGGGACGGGCTCGAGACGGTCGCGCGTCAGCCGTGGGGTTATGGGCTGGGCAATGCGGGTGTCTCGGCCGCGCGGACGGGCGTCGACGTCAAGGCGGGCGAGTCGACCTACACCGAGCTGGGGGTCGATACGGGGATCCTGGGGCTCGCCGCCTTCGTCGCCTGGCTTGGGGCGCTCGGTCTCGCGCTCCGGCGCCGCTCGCCGTGGCTCGCAGCGACGCTCGCCGCCGTCGCGGTTCTCGGCCTGCAGACCGACGTGATCGGCATCCACTGGCTTGCCGTCGCCGTCTTCGCCTTCGCAGGTACGGCGCTTCGCGCCGCACCTAATGACCCCCCGCCCGAGCGAGTTCTCTAACCGCCCGAGCCGAAGGCCGCGCGCCGCCCCGCGTCCGCCTCGTCGACGAGATGCCCGTCGCGCGAGACGTAGCCGCCCTTCCCGCCGACGACGAGGACGACGAGGTCGTCCGAGCCGCCGTTCGAGACCCGTCTCGGGGTCGTCGAGACGACATGGAAGAGGCCGCCCGGGCCGACCGCGTGCTCCTCGTCGCCGACCTCGACCCTCGCCGTCCCAGCGTGGACGAAGTAGAGCTCGTCCTGCGTGTCGTGGTAGTGGAAGAAGCCCTCGTAGCCCGGCGGCATCACGATCACGTTGACGCCGAACGCCTCGACGCCGAGCGCTTGGCGCACCTTGCGGAACCCGTAGCCCGAGCCCAGCTCCTCGATCGTCCCGAATGCGTAGCTCATGTCTCTCCTCCGGTCGTTCGCGGGAAGCCGGCGATCGTGCGCTCGAGCCCTTCCTCGAAGCCGACCCTCGGCGCGTAGCCGATCGTCTCGCGTGCGGCTCGCACGTCTGCCCAGGACGCGACGACGTCGCCGGTGCGGGCGGGCTCGTACTCGCGCTGCACCGTCCGCCCGAGCAGGCGGCCGATCGTGTCCGCGAGGACGTTCACCGTCTCGGAGCCACCGGCCGCGATGTTCAGCACCCGACCGGCGGCGCCGTCAGCCTCGGCCGCGAGCAGGTTTGCCTCGACGACGTTCGCCACGTAGGTGAAGTCACGCGACTGCTCGCCGTCCCCGTGGATCGTCACCGGTCTGCCCGCGGCGATCGCCTCGATGAAGAGCGGGACGACCGCGGCGTACTGGGACGCGGGGTCCTGGCGCGGCCCGAAGACGTTGAAGTAGCGAAGGGCGACGGTCTCGAGCTCGTAGACGCGCGTGAAGCTGACGCAGAACCGCTCGGCGGCGAGCTTCGCGACGGCGTACGGGGAGATCGGATTCGGTGCCGCCGTCTCGACCCGCGGAAACTCCCCACCGTCCCCGTAGACCGACGAGGACGACGCCGCGACGACGCGGCGGACGCCCTCGTCGCGGGCCGCGAGCAGCACGTTGAGCGTCCCCTCGACGTTGACCGCCGTCGACGAGAGTGGATCCTGCACGGAGCGCGGCACGGAGCCGAGCGCGCCCTGGTGGAACACGAGCTCGGTGCCGCGCACCGCCGTGTGGACGCGCTCGTACGAGCGGAGATCGCCCTCGACCACCTCGACGTCGCGTCTGAGCGATGCCAGGTTCGCGCGGTTGCCCGTCGAGAAGTTGTCGAGCACGCGAACGTCGTCGCCGCGCTCGAGCAGCGCCTCCACGAGGTTCGAGCCGATGAACCCCGCACCGCCCGTGACGAGGACGCGACTCATCGTCCGGAGTCTGTCCCCACAGGGGACTGACCCCTGTGCTGCTGGCTCGCGCCCCGACGGTCGTACGGGGGACAGGCCCCTGAGGGGGCCAGTCCCCGGTAGAGGTCGCGCGTCATGCGGCGCGCTCCGCCACGACGTGGTAGTTCGCGGTGAGCGTGCCGGGTCGCTCGTCGCGCAGGGTGCTCATCTTGCCGTCGATCGCCCGGCCGAGGCGGTTCACCGCCGCGACCACGCGCGGGCGCAACGGTCGCAGCGGCCCGCGCCGCAGCGCGTGGTCGAGGTACAACGCGTTCAGCATCGCGAGTGAGGAGGCAGTCCCGGCACCGGCGGACACGCTAACCGATGCCCACGCCCCGTTCCTCGCGAAGAGCCGCTCGAGCCCGGCGCCCGTCCAGCGCCAGAGATCGACGGGGTTAGGGTGGTAGACCATCGTGCCGTGCGTCGAGAGGAGCACGCGACCGCCGGGCCGGACGACGCGATGGAGCTCCGAGACGCCCTTGTCAGGATCCTCGACGTGCTCGAGCACCTGCGCGCAGAGCACGAGGTCGAAGCTCTCGTCCGGTGCCGGGATCGCCTCGATCGGACCGGTCAGCGTGGCCCTCGGGTTCTCGACCGCGTCGAGGCCGACGATCTCGCTCGCGTGAGGCTCGAAGATCGGCCGGTACGGCATCTCGCCGCACCCGACGTCGAGCAGCCGGTACGGCCCGAGGTCGTCCGCCGCGCGCTTCGCCTCGAAGGCGAGCCAGCGGGCGAGCGGCGCCCGTACCGCGTACCCGGTCGCGGAGAGCGGCGGGTCGAGCCGCTCGTCAGTCACGGACGATCACCAGCCCGAGGGCGATCCAGGTGAGCGCGCCCAGCGGCAGCCCGGAGACGAGTCCGATGCCGGACCACACGCCCGCCGCCACGGAGAGCCATCCGAGCCCGAGCAATGCGACCGGCGAGCGGCGGACGCCGCGGATGCCCGCCGTCACGGCCGCAGCGGCGAGACCGAGGAGGAGCGCGACCCCGGCGACACCGAGATCCGCCGCTGCCTGCAGATAGAGGAGCTGGATCCCCCACGGCCGCTCGGGCGCCGGGAACGCCTGGGCGGGCTCGTCCGGAAAGCGGTCGCGCGCGTCGTCGAGATACGGCGCGTAGGCCCATTCCTCGCTCGAGGCCTGCCAGCCGACACCGGTGACCGGGTTGTCGAGCCAGATCCGCCCGCCGATGTAGGCGAGCAGGGTGCGATGGGCGTAGCTCTCGATGCCCGTCTCCTCCACGCGGTCGCGGATGCCCAGGAACTCGGCGAAGCGCCCGATCGTCTCGGCCCGCATCACGGCGGTTCCGGCCGCGACGAGCACGACGACGCCGGCGAGCGCGAGCGCACGGTCGAGACGGAGCCTCCGCGCCGCACGGACACCGAGCAGGATCGCCGCGACCGCGAGCCAGACGCCGAGCACGGCCGTCATCGCTCCCGAGAGGATCACGCCGAGTGAGCCGCTCGCGAGGGCGACGAGCGAGAGGCGGCGACCTGCCGGTCGACCATTGCCAGCGAGCGCGAACCCGATCGCACCGACCGCCAGCGCCGCGCCCGAGAGCGCCGCGAAGTCGTGGATGCCGACGAACGACGGCTCGCGCTGGCCCGGTCGCTTGCCCTCGAACTCCGCGACGAGGCCGAGGAACTGGAGGAGCCCGAAGCCCGTGGCGGCGACGCTCCACGCCGTCACGGCGCGCGCGAGAGGCATCGCCTCGGCGGACGACCGGACGAGCAACGCGGTCGCCGGGAGCAGGAGCGCGTACCAGGCGAACTTCGCGACGCTCACCGCGTGCGGGGCGAGGTCGTAGTCCTCGCCGAGGAGCGATGGTGTCGCGAGCGACAGCGCGCCGAGGAGCACGAACGAGGTTGTCAGGACGAGGAGCCACCGCGCGTCGGCGAGCGGGCCTGCGCCGTCACGCCGGGCTCGCACGAGCGCCGCGGCGACGACGCAGGCGATCGCGGCATCCGCGAGCGTAGCGTCGACCGACGTCGAACCGAGACCCAGGGAGAGGCTCGGCTGATAGGTGGCGTGGAGGAAGAGGAACGGGACGGCCCCGGCGAGCACGTGGGACGGCCACGGCGCGTTCCCGGCGAGCGCTCTCAGTCTGGTCATCGTCTCGACGGGCGCCTGCGCGCGCGGCAGCAGCTCGGCCGTCACGGTCTGAAGTGTAGGGGCCGGACCTGTCCGGCCCGGTGCGACGGGCGGTCGCGATGGTCGGGGGCTGAACATGGCCGGACAGGTCCGGCC
>JACDBY010000181.1 GCA_013694685.1 Actinomycetota bacterium | reverse complement strand
CCGAGGGACCGGACGAGGCAGCACCCGTCGTCGAGACCGCCAGCCCACAGGCGAGCGCGCAGACGCAGGCGGTCAGACCCAGGACACGCCGCACGCCCAGCATCGAAGCATGTATCGGCGCGCCGGGAGCGAGGGAACGAGCCTCGAACGAGGGAACGAGGGGTGTCGTCTGCGAGCAGTCGGAGCGGCGGGGGTGGGATTCGAACCCACGGAGCCTTGCGGCTCAACAGTTTTCAAGACTGCCCCGTTCGACCGCTCCGGAACCCCGCCTGAGGTCCGAAGTCTACGCGGCTCGGTTGCCGGTCTTGGCCGGCGCCGTGTCCTCGGCCGGCGCGCTGCGGATGGCGTTCAGCAGCTTGACCTTGGCGAGCGCGGTGGGTAGATCCATCGCGACGAGTCGTCTGGCGAAGCGCTCGGCGACGCCCAGCTCGAACGTGATCGCCCGCGGCGCACGGCCGGGCCGCAACGCGGCGCGTAAGGTGTCTCGCACGTCGAGGCGACCATCGAAGTGCGGCGTCAGGTCGACGGCCTCCTTCATGGCGCTCACCTCGGCACGAGTCCACGCGACTCGAATCCGAACCCCCTCCATGTACCGAACCGTATCCTCAAAGGGGGATAGCGCAACCCCGACAGGGGTAGATCGACCCCCCAGAAGGGGTGGCTCTCAGGCCGCGGTGGCGGGCCGCCAGCGGTCGGGGACGGTCCGCTTTCGCTCCTCGCCGTGGACGACCCGTAGAAGCTTGCCTCGCGCCGTCGCCGTTGCAAGGTCGACTGGCACGAGACGGCCCGAGAGGCGCTCGGCGATCTCCGCGTCGAGCTCGAGCGGCTTCACGCGAGGCGCGCGCACGGCGATCCGCAGGACGTCGCGCACCGCCTGGCGTCCATCGAAGTTCGGCGTGATCTCGATCGCTTCGCGCAGAGCGATCAGTTCGGCTCTGGTCCAGAGCACGGTCACTATCCCTTCAGACCGCATATCCCCATTGTCGGGGGTGAAACGGGCGGCTGGTCACCCCCGAAAGAGGGACGTCAGCGCTCGACGCGGGGAGGCGCGCCCCACTCCTGGAGGAGCGGCGGGACGTCTCCCTGGAAGTTCTCGAGGATCGCGAGCGCCATGCGATCGACGACCGCGGTGCCGTTCAAGAGGTGCGCCGGCCGGGGCCCGCCCTCCCCACGAATGCGAATGCCGAGGCGGCGCGCCTGGAAGTCGGTCGTGTTCGAGATTGAGGCGGTCTCGCGATAGCGACCCTGGCTCGGGAACCAGATCTCTACGTCGTACGTTTTCGCCGAGGCGCTCGACATGTCGCCCGCCGGCAGGACTACGACCCGGTAGGGAAGGCCCAGCTCGGTGACGAGCTCCTCCGTGTTCGCGAGGAGTCGCTCGAGCTCGTCCCAGGAGTCCTCCGGGTGTGTCAGGGAGAACTGCTCGACCTTGTTGAACTGGTGCACGCGGATCATGCCCCGCGTGTCCCGCCCCGCTGCCCCGGCCTCGCGTCGGAAGCACGGCGAGAACGCCACGTATCGGAGCGGGAGTGCGTCGGCCTCGAGGAGCTCCCCGGCGTGGAGGCTCGCGAGGGGGATCTCGGCGGTGCCCGCGAGGTAGAGGCCGTCGGCCGGGAGCTCGTAGACGTTTGCCTCGTCGGAGGGCAGTGCGCCGGTGCCGATCAGGGCCTGCTCGCGGACGAGCACCGGAGGGAGCACCGTCAGGAAGCCCTTCTCGGCGAGCCGGTCGAGGGCAAAGCGGTAGAGCGCGAGCGCGAGCCGGGCGGTGTCACCGACCCAGTAGCCGAAGCGTGCACCCGACATCCGCGCCGCGCGCTCCATGTCGAAGCGACCGACCTCCAGGTGCTCGAGGGGCTCACCGAGCAACGGAGGCTCTCCAACGCGGCGCACCTCCCGGATGTCTTCCTCGGTGGAGCCGTCCGGGACGTCGTCGGCGGGCAGGTTCGGGACACGGAGCGCCAGCGCGTCCCGCTCGGCCTCTGCCGCAGCGAGCTCATCCTCGAGCCCCTTCAGCTCGGTCTTGACCCGCAGCAACTCCTCGCGCTCCTCGTCGGTCGGCTTGCCGCTGAGCTTCGTCCGGCCGCGAAGCTCGTCGACCCTCGGGACGAGAGACCGCCACCGCTCGTCGGCCTCGAGCAGCCGGTCGAACGCGTCCGCCGCCCCTTTTCGTGCGAGCGCCGCGCGGGTCGCCTCCGCGTCGGCTCGCGCTGCCTTGAGGTCGATCATGCCGTCGAGTCTAGAACGGCATCGATCACGGACGCGACGCCGTCGAGGTCCGGCCCGGAGCAGGTTGCGTCGGCGACGGCGAGCAGCCGTGGATGGGCGCCCTCGATCGCGTAGCCGTAACCGGCGATCTCGAGCAGTTCGACGTCGTTCTCGCCGTCCCCGAACGCGATCACGCGACCGAGGTCGAAGCCGAGCTGCGCCGCGACGAACGCCATCCCCGAGCCCTTCGTCACGGCCGGGTGACCGAGCTCGAGGAGGTAGGAGAGGGAGGTCGTCAGGAAGACGCGGGACTCGAGCCGCTCGGCGAGCACGAGACGCGCCTTCGCGAGCACGTCGGGCTCGGCGACGGCGACGAGCTTCGTGGGCGCACGGTCGAGC
The DNA here is from genome assembly GCA_013694685.1 of Actinomycetota bacterium. GTDB lineage: Bacteria > Actinomycetota > Thermoleophilia > Gaiellales > Gaiellaceae > Gaiella. Next base: position 1,234 of record JACDBY010000181.1, on the reverse strand, counting down.
CAGTCCAGCAGGTCGCCGACTGCGTGCACGGGAAGGCGCTGGAACTCCGAGTACCGTCGCGAGTACTCCGTCTCGGCGGCGACGTAGAGCTCGTCGTCGACGTAGACGTTCGGCGAGAGCCCGAGCTCGTCGAGGAGCGCGATGGCCTCGCGGGCGACGCCGAGCTCGAGCGGCTCGTGGAGCAGGAACTCGCCGGAGCGCGGGTCGACGACGGCAGCGCCCTGGTAGCAGACGACCGGATCGTCGATTCCGGCCTCGTCGAGATACCGCCTGACCGAGCGAAACATCCGTCCCGTGGCGACGAGGACGCGCACGCCGCGCTCACGCGCACGCGTGATCGCCGCCCGTGTGCGCGGCCGGAGGATGCCGTCCGCGCCGATGAGCGTCCCGTCGAGATCGCAGGCGAACGCGTCGACCGCGGACGGCTCGTGCCGCGGGGAGGTCAGCCGCTCGTCGACGCGACGATGTACTGCGCGACGTCCGCGATCTGCTGCGGCTCGAACTGCTCGCCGAACGCGGGCATCCCACCCTGGCCGAGCGTGACGCGCTGCACAGCGAGCTCGTAGGAGGGCTTCGACTCGTCGAGGTTCGGTCCGATGCTGCCGTTGGAGTCTGCGGCCGCGAGGGTGTGGCATGCCCCGCAGCCGCCCTCGTCGAAGAGCGACTCGCCGTCGGCCGCGTTGCCGGTCAGCTCGAGCGCGGGCAAGTTCTCGGTGTCGCCGCCCGTCGTCTCCTCGGGGATCGTGCCCTCGACGCTCTCCGGCGTGGCCGTGACCTCTTCGCCGCCGCAGCCCACCGCCACGAGAGCGAGCACGCTGAGCAGGAGAGCCAAGGCGGTGAGCGGCCGGCGCATCGGGCGGATTCTATCCAGGCGCGTCCGGCCGGCGTCCTCGAACCGGCGCAACGTGAAGGCGATCGCTGCGCCGATCCCGATCACGTCCCCCGGGGTGTCGTTGACGATCAGCGACATGGCGAGCGCGACGAGCAGCGCGTCGGTGACGGGGCGACGCGGCCGGCGTGTCGCGACCCAGACGAGCACAGGCAGGGAGGCGAGCACCGCGAACGCGGGTCCCGGGGACGAGAACGTGCGCCGAGCCGAGAGTTCGAGCCGGTCGCCGATGTCGGCGAGCACGGCTCCCGGCCCGTCTCCCAGCGCATCCGTGACGTGGCTCGTACCGCCGAGCGCCGCGTCGAGCCCGACCAGCAGGACGCCGGCGACCACGACGGCACCCGC
>JACDBY010000176.1 GCA_013694685.1 Actinomycetota bacterium | reverse complement strand
GAGCATTCGGTGCAGGTGAAGGACGGGACACGGCTCGCCGGGATCATCGGCGAACGTCACGACGGAGTGCAGTCGAGCCATCACCAGGGCGTCGGTCAGGTGGGGGAGGGACTCGTCGAGACCGCCTGGGCCGAGGACGGCTCGCTCGAGGGTCTCGAGGATCCCGAGAAGCGCTTCGCGGTCGGTGTTCTCTGGCATCCGGAGATGGAGGAGGACAAGCGTCTCTTCCAGGCGCTCGTCGCGGAGGCTCGTCGCTACCGGGCGGAGCGAACCGGCTCGGAATCGGCGTGACGGATCTCGTCGGCTCGTTCCAGGCGCACCTCCCGGTCAGGATCGCGTTCGGCGACGGCGTGATCCACGAGCTCCCTGGCACCTTCGAGGCACTCGCCGCGCGCAGTGCATTGATGGTGGTCGAGGAGCCCGTCGCCGAGCACCTCGACGTCGTCGGTGCGCTCCTCACCGGAGAAGCAGCGGGCGTGCGCCTCGAGCGCTACGTCAAAGGACCCGGCGAGCCGACCTTCGCTCTCGCCGACGAGCTCGCCGAGCGCGTGCGAGCCTCGTCCCACGACCTCGTGGTGGGAATCGGTGGCGGCTCGGCGCTCGATGTCGCGAAGGCGGCGAGGGTCGTGGCCGACCAGGGCGGGTCGGCGGCGGACTACGCAGCCGGCCGTCGCATCCCCGCGCCGCCGAGGATCGGTCTCGTGCTCTGCCCGACCACGGCAGGGACGGGGAGCGAGGTCTCGGGGGCGAGCGTCCTCACCGACACCGAGCACGACCGCAAGGTCGGCTTCGGGCACCCCGACATGCGCGCCCAGCACGCGCTCGTCGATCCCGTGCTCACGCACGGGCTTCCCGCGGCGCCGACCGCCCACTCGGGCATCGACGCGCTCGCGCAGGCGATCGGCGCCTGCACGGTGCGGAACTCCTCGTCGCTCTCGGTCGCGCTCGGGCTCGAGGCGTGTCGGCTCGTCGCCGGATCGCTCGAGTCCGTGGTCGAGAACGGCGCCGACGTCGCCGCCCGACGACGCTTGTCGTGCGCGAGCCTCACGGCCGGGCTTGCGATGAATCTCTCCGACTGTGCGGCCGATCACGCGCTTGGTCAGGCGCTCGGGAGCGTTGCGCACCTGCCGCATGGGCTCACAATCGGCCTCGTCGTCGCCGAGACGCTCGAGCGCTCGCGGGCGGACTGTACAGACCGTCTGGAGCGCGTCGCGGATGCCCTCGCCGAGCCGGCAGACGGGTCGTCGGACGGCTCGCGAGCAGTCCGGGCGGTTCGCCGGCTCCTCGCTGCGGTCGACTTCCCGACGCTGGGCGAGGCCGGGGTGGAAGAGGACGCCGTTTCCGAGCTCGTCGAGCGGACGTTCGGTGAGCAGTCGTACAACCTCGAGATCGACTGCCACGCCTGGACCGCGGGCGAGGTCGAGCAGGTGTTCCGCTCCGCAGCGGCGCTCGATGAACGCTGACGCATTGTTTCTACGGCGTTCAGGACAGGGGGTGCAGCGCCTGTTCGGCTATTCTGTCGGGCCGAGGATCTTCCAAGAGAACGTGCCTCGGTCGACCAGGTAGGTCGCCCTGAACGACGACCTGCGCAGAATGCCAAGAGGCAGGGGCAGGCGATTTGAGTTTCCCCGCACGCCAAGGTCGACGGACCCAGGTCGGCCCATGAGGTTCTCGCAGCGACCCCACTCGCCCGATCAGCGGCCGACCGCGATCGGCCCGTACAGCGGACAGCAGCCGGGCACGAGTCGGACCCGGCAGATCCCGTCACCCTGGATCGACTGCGACGCATGTGGGTGGCGGCACTACCCGAGCAACAATGGCGGCGCCTGGCACATTGCGACCGCGTGTGTCTCGTGTGGCGATCCGCTCCCGCGCGCGGCAGACCATTTGTAGACACCGAGGAGGAACGAATTGGCTTCGAAGCGACAGACGACCATGGCGAAGATGGCGCGTGAGCAGGCGGTTCGCGAGCGCCGCGCTCGCAAGCAGGAGAAGCGCGATCTCAAGCGTGCCGCGAAGGCGAACCCCGAGACGGTCGACGGCGACGCGAGCGAGCCCGTCACAGACGACCCGCTCGAGGCGACTCCGCCGAGCTGAGCCTACGCGCGTCGGCCCGGCGTTAGACGCCGACGACGTGCACGAGCCAGCGCCGCTCGCGCTCGCGGTCGAGCTCGAGGAAGAGCACGCGCTGCCAGCGGCCGAGGCAGAGGACGCCGTCGCGCACCGGGATCGACTCCCCGGCCGGGCCCATCAGCATCGACATGCAGTGTGAGTGGCCGTTCGACGCCTCCATGTCCTCGTCGGAGACGTTCTCGGTGCGACGATCCCAGTCGTCGTGCGCGTAGTAGTGCTCCGTCGGCACGAGGCGCCGCAGGAGCACGGAGAAGTCCTCGAGGAAGCCGCGCTCGTACTCGTTGACGCGCACCGAACAGGTCGTGTGCGGCGAGTAGACGCAACACACGCCGTCGCGAACGCCGCTCTCGCGCACGGCCTCCTGGACCTGCTCGGTGATGTCCGTGACGGAGAGCCCGCCGGCAGTGCGGAGCCGCTCCTCGCGGTGGAAGGTCTTCATCCCCTCGGCGGCGGCGTTGCCGGGCGTCGCGTCGGTCGTCTCGGGGGCGCTCGCCATGTGACGGACATTGTGACAGTCGCGCCCGACCTGCGGTGACGGAGAAGGCAGGCCCCGCGCCGAGGAAGGATCTACGCTGAAGCAGTGCGGGCCCGTAGCTCAGCTGGTTAGAGCAGCCGACTCATAATCGGTTGGTCCCTGGTTCGATCCCAGGCGGGCCCATCAAGACCTACGGAGCCAAGCGGAAATCGCATGGCTTCGTGGGTCAGTCATGTCAGGGGTGCCGGGGATGCTCGTCCCGTGCGTACCCCGGTGCTCACCCCGAGGTCGGGCCGTCTTGCGCAACGCGGTATGGGAGTGTCCGCCCTAGCTCAATGAAAAACTCGGATGAGCCGGGCGAGCCTGCGTTGACTACGCAACTTCCCCCTTGTAGCGTCCGTTCTCGGCTGACGTTGGCCGTTGCGGCCTGCACAGCCGCTGTTACGGGCTTGGGTGCAGGTTCCGCGCTCGCTGGCGAGGTGAAGGGACCTCCAAGCACCACCGGCGAGACCACCAACTACACGGCGGCGCGGACTCACGCCAACTCGATCTGTGCGTACTCCGGGCTGAATGACAACCCGGCTTCTACGAACCAATGGACCCGGGCGGTCGAGTGCAGTCGTACGGGTAGGACGTCAAGCTATGGGGTGCTGATCCGCGGCTCTTCAATCC
>JACDBY010000157.1 GCA_013694685.1 Actinomycetota bacterium | reverse complement strand
GTTCGCGAGCGGGCCGAGCACGTTGAAGACCGTCCGCGTGCCGAGCTCCTGCCGCACGGGCGCCGCGTGCCTCATGGCCGGATGGTGCGCCCGGGCAAACATGAATCCGAAGCCGTGCTCGTCGATCGACTGCGCGATCCGCTCGGGAGGCAGCTCGAGCTCGAGACCCAGCTCCTCGAGGACATCGGCGGAGCCGCACGCGGAGCTTGCCGCCCGGTTCCCGTGCTTCGCGACCGCGGCGCCGGCAGCGGCTGCCACGAGCGCCGCCGCGGTCGAGATGTTGAAGGTGTGCGCGCCGTCGCCACCGGTGCCGACGACGTCCACAACCGGGCTGCGGGTCGGATGTACTGGGACGACGTGCTCGCGCATCGCCTCCGCGAAGCCCGTGATCTCGTCGACCGTCTCGCCCTTCGTGCGCAGCCCCACGAGCAGGCCGCCGATCTGCGCCGCGGTCGCCTCTCCTTCCATGACGACCGTCATCACCCCTCGCGCCTCGGCGCGCGTGAGATCACGGCCGTCGGCGATCGTGGCGAGCGCCGTCGCGATCACCGGAGGAAGTTCCTCGCCATCGCGGGGCCGAGTGGCGTCAGCACGCTCTCCGGGTGGAACTGGACGCCTTCGACCGGGAGCACGGCATGTCGGACTCCCATCACTTCGCCGTCCGGCGTCCGCGAGGTCACCACGAGCTCGCTCGGGACGGTGGTCGCGGCCAGCGAGTGGTAGCGCCCGACCTCGACCTCGGTGGGCAGGCCCTCGTAGACCCCGCGTCCGTCGTGCGTGAGGACGCTCGACTTGCCGTGGAGAAGCGCGCGGGCCTGGCCGATCTCTCCCCCGAAGGCCTCGACGATCGCCTGGTGACCGAGGCAGACGCCGAGGGTCGGCGTCGAGGGCCCGAGACGCCTGATCACCTCGATGGAGACACCCGCCTCGGCGGGACGTCCTGGGCCCGGTGACACGACGAGCCGGTCGGGCGCGAGCGCCACCGCCTCGTCAGGATCGATCGCGTCGTTCCGCACCGTGACGACCTCCGCACCAAGCTCCTCGAACAGGTGGACGAGGTTGTAGGTGAAGGAGTCGTAGTTGTCGATCATCAGCAGCTTCACGTCGATCCGTCCAAGCCCGTGGAAGGGAGGCGTGATGACGTCACGTCGCTGCCTCCGCCTCGGCCAGCTCAATCGCCGCCTCGAGCGCCGCCAGCTTCCGCAGGCATTCCTCGTGCTCCGCGGTGGGATCCGAGTCCGCGACCACGCCGGCGCCCGCCTGCAGATAGGCGACGCCGTCCTGCACGACGATCGTGCGGAGCGCGATGCACGCGTCCATCCTGCCGCCCGGAAGGGAGTAGAGGACGGCACCCCCGTAGGGGCCGCGGCGAAACTCCTCGAGCTCGGAGATCAGCTGCATCGCCCGGATCTTCGGCGCACCGCTGACGGTGCCCGCGGGGAAGCAGGCGCGGAGGATGTCGAACGGCGTCACGCCGTCGCGGATCTCGCCGACCACCTCCGAGACGAGGTGAGAGACGTGGGAGAACCGCTCGACCTCCATGCTGCGGGCCACGTGCACGGTGCCCGGCCGGCAGACGCGTGAGAGGTCGTTGCGGCCGAGGTCGACGAGCATCACGTGCTCGGCGCGGTCCTTCTCGGAGGAGAGCAATCGCTCCGCATCGCCTTCGGTTGGGTCGGTCGTGCCGGCGATTGGGCAGAGGCTCGCGCGACCGTCCTCGCAGGCGACGAGCCGCTCGGGCGATGAGCCGACGAGGGCGAGGCCGTCGAGGTCGAGGAGAAAAAGGTACGGCGACGGGTTGACGCGGCGGAGGGCCCGGTAGAGCGCGAGTGGGGTGGCCGACGTGGGGCGCTCGGCGCGCTGGGAGGGGACGCACTGGAAGACGTCGCCGGCGACGATGTGCCGCTTGACCGTCCGCACCATCTCCTCGTAGCCCGCGCGATCGGGTGTACGGCTGATCGCCCCGGCCGTCCCGCGCTCCTCGCGGTGCCACGGGATCCCAGCCGCGAGTCGTCCGGCGAGCTCGTCGTGGTCGCCTGCCAGCACGTCTGCAGTTCCCGAGCCGTGATCGAACCGGACGAGGGTCTCGCAGACGACGAGCCGGCTCTCGGGGATCTCTCGCCCGGCCGCGGGGAGCGGGACGGTCGGCTCGAGCTCGGCGACGTGGTCGTAGGAGACGTAGCCGACGACCGGCAGCTCCAGCTCCTCGGCCTCGGCCAGCGTGACGAGCCGCGAGCCGGCGCCCATCCACGAGCTCCGCCCGAGCCGCCCTCGCTCGACCGACTCGAGGAGGAAGCTCGCCCGGCCCATCCCGCGCACCCGCAGGTACGCGCCGAGCGGCGTCAGGAGGTCGGTGTTGAGGATCGACGTGGCCTGCACGGCGAAACCAGTGTGGCACGCGGCGGGGTCTGTCCCCGGGGTCTGTTCCCGCAGGGGACTGACCCCTGTGCGACAGGCGTGTGGTGTAGGTCCGCCGTTTGCGTGGAGTGCGGAGGGGACAGGCCCCTGCGGGGACAGTCCCCGATACGCTGACGACGTGGCTGCCGCCGTCATCGT
>JACDBY010000156.1 GCA_013694685.1 Actinomycetota bacterium | reverse complement strand
CTCGCCGCCTGCAGGAGGCTTCGGCTTCGGCGGATTGGCCGGGTCGAACGGATTGCCGCTCGCGTCGAGACCGGCGACCGCGGCGACGTAGGTCGCCACGTCCTCGGCGTCCTGGCCCTCGAAGATGTCCGCGGGCATGCCGACCTGGTCGGTGGACGGGTCGGTGACCGGATAGGCGATCTGGCCGCGGACGACCTGCTGGATCGTGGTCTCGCCGAGACCGTCGAGGCGCGACTGGACGAACGCGTAGTCGAGATTCGGGCCGATCCGGGTCCGCGTGCCGGCGTCGGCGAGCGCGTGGCAGCTACCGCATCCCTGGGTGAAGAGCTCCTTGCCGCGAATTCGGTCGCCGGTGCCCTCCGAGTAACCGACGGTGTCACCGCACGCGGCGAGACCGATCGCGCCGGCGACTGCAGACCCCAAGATCACGACTGCCTGCACGCCGCGTCGCGAGCGGATGAGAGAAGCGCGCTCCACGCGGGAGCGAGTCTACCCCGTGCTTGCGCGGAGCCGCTTCAGCTGCTCGCGGACGATCGGCGCGCTCGGGTCGTCGGGCGCGAGCTTCAGAAATCCTTCGTACGCCTCGATCGCGGTCACCGGGTCACCGCTCTGCTGCGCCGCCTGCGCGAGCTCGAGCTGGACGTTCGGATCGTCGGGCTGGAGCACGGTGATCCGCTTGTACGCGTTCACGGCGAGCGCCGCCTGGGTGCTCGCCGCCTGGTAGGCGCTCGTGATCCGCTCGCTCACGGAGCCCGTCACGGCCGAGCCGAGCGGGTCGTCGAGCACGGCCTGGCCGGTGGAGCCGACGAGCCCCGGGAAGCTCTGTGACGGGGCGCGGTAGGCGACAACGACCTGGGCCAGCTGTGCCTCCCGCTGACGCTCGCTGCCGAGCGCCAGGTGAAGCCCCGCGAGCTGGCGGAGCGCGCTGACCTCGGTCGGCTCGAGCTCGATCGAGGTGTTCAGGGCCGCGATCGCCTCGCCGGTCTCCCCCTCGGTCTCGAGGGCCGTCGCGAGGTCGCGCCAGGCCTTCGGGTCGCGTGGCCGGTCTTCGGTCTTCTCCCGGGCATCCGAGACCGACTGGACCTCGCCGCCGCCCGAGTCGCGGAAGATGTCGCCCACACCCACACCTCCGGCGCCGACCCCGAACCCGACGAAACCGAGCCCGAAGACGAGCGCGAGGAAGACGAACACCCATTTCGCCTGCCGCCGCAGGCGCGGGAAGAACATCGTGTCCTCGTAGTGCGTCGGCTGCGGCGAGCGTGCGCGCGCGGGCGCTACCGCAGCATTCGGCTTCGGGCGCTTCGGGCTCTGCTTCTCGTATCGGGCCATGCGCTCGTGCCTCGCCGGTAGCGGGTCTCGCCGGCTACGAGAGTAGCTGCAACCCGATCCGGCGAACCTCCCAGAACGACGGCCGCAACGGGATCTTCAACCGGGTCGAACGGCGACCCGTCGAGCGAGATCACGGCTAGATCGGCGCGCTTTCCGGGCACGAGCGAGCCGACCTCCGATCCGAGGCCGAGCACGCGGGCGCCACCAAGCGTTGCCAGCTCGAGGGCTCGAGCCGCGGAGAACGCGTCCGGCCTGCCCGCTCGTGCGCGCGCCGTGACGACCGCCGTCCGTTGCTCCTCGAAGAGATCGAAGGACGGGGTCGAGGCGGGGCTGTCAGTGGCGATCCCGACTTCGATCCCCGCCGCGAGGAGCTCCTCGACGGGTGCGACACCGCAGCCGAGGATCCCGTTCGAGCGCGGGCAATGGGCAACCCCGACGCGATGCTCGGCGAGGAGCGCGATCTCCTCCTCGTCGACATGCACGCAGTGCGCCGCCGAGAGAGCGGAACCAAGCACGCCGGCGGACGCGAGGAGGCGCACGCCCGTCTCCCCGGGTGGCGGGATCAGAAACTCCGCGAGAGGCGTCCAGTCGCCCTCTCCGTCGACGAGCCACGGCCGCTCGGCCGGGCTCTCGGCGAGGTGGGTCTGCATCGGCAGGCCGAGTGCGGCCGCCGCCTCGTAGACGGCGACCGAGCACGTGTACGGCGCATGCGGAGAGATCCCGAGCCGGACGCGATCGGAGAGGACGGGCTCGATGCGGGCCGCCTGCTCGTGGAACCGGTCGAGCGCCGAGGCGTCCTCGCCGAACACCTCGAGGAAGACGACTGCGGAGAGACCTGTGGTCGCGGCCGCCTCGGCGGTCGCACCCGAGAAGCTGCAGTCACCGACCGTCGTCACGCCGGAGCGCAGGCACTCCCAGGCGCCGACCTCCGCGATCGCCCGCATGTCGTCGAGCGAGAGCGCGCCCTTGCGCCGGATGTGGAGGCCGATCCACGGGACGAAGGGCAGACCGTCCCCGAAGCCCGCGTAGACCGCGTACTCGAGGTGCGAGTGGCAGTTCACGAGTCCCGGGACGATCACGCAGCCGTCGAACCGCTCGCCCTCGCCCAGCTCCGCCCTCGCGCCGACCGCCTCGATCCGCCCGTCGTCGCCGATCACAACAGAGCCGTCCGCGATCGGGTCGCCCTCCACCGGAA
>JACDBY010000149.1 GCA_013694685.1 Actinomycetota bacterium | reverse complement strand
GGGCTGATCGACGCCGCCGACCTCGACGGCGTCGATCAGCCCCTCGCCACCCTCGGCGCGTGCGTGGAGGGTCGAGGGGCGGCCGATCGCCGCACCCTGCGAGATCACGATCTCCGCGCCCCACTCGACCAGTCCGTGCCGACAGAGGTGGCAGGCGAGCGGGCCTGCCATCGAGCCCGTCGCCGGATCCTCGGGCACCCCCGACCCGGGCGCGAACATGCGCGCCGTCCAGCTCGCGCCGCTGCCGCCGAACACGGCCACCCCCGTACCGCCCACCTCGGCCAATGCGGCGAAGTCGGGCGAGACGCCGGCAACCGCCTGCTCGTCGGCCAGCCCGACGAGGACGTGAACCGCCCCGTTGTCGTAGCGCTCGACCGGCAACGTGGGCTCGACTTCGAGCCGGAGCGCCGCGAGGAAGGGCGCCGCGCCGACGGGCTCGATCCGGGGTACGGGCTGTGTCATCCGGCCGAAGGCGATCCCGCCGCGTTCGTCCCGCTCCAGCACCACGGGCACGAGGCCCTTGCCCGTCTCGAGCGTGATCACGCCGAGCTGGAGCGGCTGGCCGAGGACGAAAGCCGTGCCGAGCGTCGGATGACCGGCGAACGGCAGCTCTGAGCGCGGCGTGAAGATCCTGATCCGTGCGTGGCCGCCCTGCTCGGGCGGCAGCACGAACACGCTCTCGGAGAGATTGAGCTCGAGGGCGAGCGCCTGCATCGTCGGCTCGTCGAGCCCGCGTGCGTCGGTGAAGACCGCGACGGGGTTTCCCTGGAGCGGCGTCGAGGTGAAGACGTCGGCGACGACGTACCGGTACGTGGCCACGCCCGGGTTATAACCCGCGGCGCTCTGCCTCGACCCACTTGGCGTGGTGCTCGCGCGCCCAGTCTTCGCGCACGTCGCCGACCGTGATCCCCCGCAGCGCGTGCCGCGTCGACGGATGGATCACGGCGAGATAGAGGTGCCCGACGAGCAGACCGACCGAGCCGAGGGTCAGGAACTCGTGCACGGTGCCCGTGCCGTCGAAGAGGAACCGGTGGTCGCGCTCGCCGAGCCAGAGGAAGAAACCCGAGACGACGAAGAGCAATGCGAAGGCCGAGGTGACGAGCGCGTTCAGCTTCTGCCCTGCGTTGAAGCGGCCCTGGGGTGCCTTGCGGCCGCGAAGCCAGCGGCGGTCGTCGCCGTCGATCGTCTCGATCTCTCGCCAGTCGTCGCGCAGCCGCCGACGGTCGCCGAGGACGACGACGAGCACGATCGCGATCGCCCAGACGAGTGCGGAGAAGAGATGGACGTTCTTGACGAGGTTCCGCCGGGCGACGATCTCGGAGAGCGCCGGGAGGTAGAGCACGAGTCCCGTCGCGAGCATCGCGAAGAAACCGGTCGCGTGCACCCAGTGCAATGCCCGCTCGGTGATCCCGAACCGGCGAATCATCCGCCGCTCAGTTCGAGGCACCCACCCACGCGTCCTCGTCGTACCCGCGCTGTTCCCAGTAGCCGACGGTATCGAGGTGCGGTTGCACCTCGATCCGGCTGACCCACTTGACGTTCTTGTAGCCGTACATCCGAGGCATCACGACCCGCGCCGGGAACCCGTGCGGGACCGAGAGCGGCTTGCCGTCCATCTCGAGCGCGAGCAGGGCGTCCGCCGCGTAGGCCTGAGGAAGGGAAAGAGTGTCGTCGTAGGGCACCTCGGCCGAGACGAACCGCAACGCCTTCGCCTGGGGCCGCACGCCCGCCTCCGCGAGCAGCTGACGGAACCGGACGCCCTTCCACGTGACGTCGTAGACGCTCCAGCCCGTGACGCAGTGGAAGTCCGAGACCTGGGTCACCTGCGGGAGCGCCCGCAGGTCGGCGAGCGTGTACGTGACCGGCCGCTCTACGGAGCCGGCGATCGTCAGCCGATAGGAACTAGGGTCGAGGCGCGGCAGCTCGCGCCCGATCGAGTAGATCCGCCAACCGGAGGTGGGAACGATCTCCTTGAGGGGCGACGGCACCACACCGCCGACCACCTTCGTCGCGTCGCGGCCGTAGAAGAGCCCCGCCACGCCGACGCCGACGAGACCGAGGAAGGCGGCCCGCCCGACTGTCCGATCGTCCATCCCGACGTTGTACCCGGTCTTCCTTACGCACGCCTTAGGTTTCGCGGCGACTACGATCGCCCGCGTGCTGGTCTACCTCTGCCGACACGCGAAGGCTGCGCCTGGCGAGCCT
>JACDBY010000142.1 GCA_013694685.1 Actinomycetota bacterium | reverse complement strand
CCCCCCCCCCCCCCCCCCCCCCCCCCCCCCCCCCCCCCCCCCCCAGTTGGTGTGGAGCGGGGGGCGCTGGGGGTAAACCGGGTTCCCCCCTGGGGCGCGAGCGGTTGGCTTGCGACGCTCATTCGGGCACCGACCCCACACCGGGGACGAAGGGAGGCTTGTGATGGAACGGCACGCGCTTCGCGAAGAGCTTCAGCGCCTGCCAGTGGATGAGCGCGATCACCTGGACGGGCATCAGCGGGTAGCGGACGAGGAAGCGCGCGAGGCTGCGGTTCGTGAGCGCCGTCCGCTCGCCGTGCAGCACGGCCGTCAGCGGGCGGCTTTCGTTTTCGCGGACGTGGATCCGCGCCCACACCTCGTCCTCCGGCTCCGAGAACGCGTACTCGTAGCTCTGGTCGAGACCGAAGAACGGCGACACGTGGAGGCGCTTCCTGTGCTCGTAGTGGCGCTCGCCTCCGTCGAGGAGCTGCGGGAGACGCTCGCCGAAGGTGTTCGCGAGCTCGGCGACGATGCACTCGAGCGCACCCGAGCGGCCGTAGCACCAATGGAACGTCACCGGGTTGAAGATGTAGCCGAAGACGCGGAGTTGGGTGAGCGTCAACACCCGCTCGACCTCACGGCCGCGCTCGGCGCAGAAGCCGACAACCGCCTGCTTGAGCGGCTCCCCGTCGCCGGCGAAGTAGTCGCGGTCGTGGAACGAGACGGCGTTCGCCGAGTTCACCGAGAACCAGCGCAGCCGCCGCTCGAGCGCGGGCAGCTCGTCGAGGTCGAGCAGGAAGTAGGCGACCGGGTACCTGAAGGTGTTCCGGCGCGGCTCGCGCCGCGCGTGCACGAGCGTGCCGGTGTAGAGCGCCGATCTCACCAGGTCACACCCAGCGCTCGCGCGGCGCGCACACCGGACGCGAAACCGTCCTCGTGGAAGCCGTTCCCGTGGTAGGCGCCTGCAAAGTACGTTCGCCGCTCGCCCTCGAGGCGCAGGAGCTCGCTTTGGGCACGGAGGCTCTCGACCGTGTAGAGCGGGTGCTCGAAGACCGTGCGCGAGACGATCCGCTCCGCGTCGATCTCGTCGGAGCGGTTGAGCGTGACGCACCAGTCTTCGTCGGTCTCGAGCGCGAGCAGGGGATTGAGGTAGTAGGTGAGCGTGGGCTTCGTGGCGCCGTTCAGCTGATAGTTCCACGACGCGCGAGCGGCACGCGCGCGAGGCAGGAAACGGGGGTCGGAGTGAAGGACGACGTCGTTCGGAGTCGTCCGGAACGCACCCAGGACGGCTCTCTCCCGGTCACTCGGGTCGTCGAGCAACCGGAGCGCCTGGTCGCCGTGCGTCGCGACGACGACAGCGTCGAAGCGGTGACAGGCGTCGTCCTCGGTGCGGAGCTCGACACCATCCGGGTCGCGACGCACCGACCGCACCCCGAGCCCGAGCCGGGCCCGGCTGCCGAGTCGTTCGAGAATCGCCTGGACGTACGTGTCGGCCCCGCCCTTCACCGAGCGCCACCGGTGACGCCCGAAGCCGAGCATCCGGTGGTGGTCGAAGAAGCGGATCGCGTAGCCCGCCGGAAACTCGAGGGCCTGCTCGGGCGCCGTCGACCAGAGCGCCGCGGTCAGCGGCACGAGGTAGTGCGTCCGGAACCGGCGTGAATAGCGGCGTTCGGTGACATACTCCTCGAGCGAGCGATCCTCGTAGTCGGCCTCGTCGAGCGAGCGGCGTGCCGTTCGCAGCCACCGCCCTACCTCGGCGAGCAAGGAAAGGAACCTCGGGTCGACCGCGCGGCGCGGCTGCGCGAACGGGCGCTTCCCCGACCATTCGAGCCCGCAGCCGCCGCAGCTGACGGAGAACGACATCTCGGCCGGCTGGACGCGCACGCCCAGCTCGCGGAAGAGCCGCGTGAGGAGCGGATAGTTGGGCTCGTTGTGCACGAGGAATCCCATGTCGAGCGCGAGACCCTGATGGCGGACGGTGCGCACGTGGCCCCCCGCGCGCTTCGCACGCTCGAAGAGCGTCACGTCGTGCGCGCGCGCAAGGACGTGCGCGGCGCCGAGACCGCTCACCCCTGCTCCGATCACTGCCACTCTCATCGAAGGTGATTCGTTCCCGGGACGCGTCCGGATGACACCCCGGCACCAGCTGTCTGCACCGCGACTGTACGGTAGGGCCGTGGCCACACGAGCTAACGAGCGTGAACCGGCCGGCCGCCGGGTACGAACCCCTTAACGCGTGACAGAGCTCGCAGGCCCAGATCCCCACGTCGCGGTTCCCGCTGTCGGCACGGTTCGTCCTTCGACGAGCCTGATCAGCCGCGTCGTGACGCTGGTCGCCGTCATCGTGCCGCCGCTCGGCCTCCTGTCGGCGATGGGTCTGCTCTGGGGTGTCGCGTTCCACTGGGTCGACCTCGCGCTCCTCGTCGGTCTCTACGTGCTCTGCGCGTTCGGGACGACGATCGGCTTCCACCGCTACTTCACACACAAGGGTTTCGACACGAGTCCTGTGATGAAGGCGACCTTCGCGATCCTCGGCTGCATGACGATGCAGGGGCCGATCACGCAGTGGGTCACCGACCACCGCAAGCATCACGCTCTCTCCGACCAGGAGGGCGACCCGCACTCACCACATGTGGGGCACGGCGACGGGCTCATGGGCTCGATCAGGGGCTTCGTCCACGCTCACGTCGGCTGGCTCTTCGCCAACAAGGGGATGGAGCAGGGGCGCGCCTACGGCAAGGACCTGTACGAGGACCGGCTGATCCGCACCATCGATCGCCTCTACCTCGTGTGGGTCGTCCTGAGCCTCGGGATCCCGTTCGGGATCGGCTACGCCGTCGGCGGCACCCTCAGCGCGGGTCTCGCCGGGTTCGTCTGGGGCGGCCTCATACGGATCTTCGCCTACCAGCATGCGACGTTCGCCGTGAACTCGATCTGTCACATGTTCGGCCGGCAGGAGTACCGCGCTCGCGACGAGTCGCGGAACAACTGGCTCATCGCGGTGCTCGTGATGGGCGAGGGGTGGCACAACAACCACCACGCGTTCCCCGCCTCCGCCCGACACGGGCTGGGTCGCTGGCAGGTCGACGTCTCCTGGCTCGTGATCCGCGGGCTCGAGCGGCTCGGGCTCGTCTGGAACGTGCGTCGCCCGACCCTCGACCAGATGCAGCGCCGGAAGCTCGAGTCTCAGCCCTCGGAAGCCTGAAACCGCTCGACCGCCGCTGACGCGAGCTCCGCCCACCGCTGGGCACGCGGGAGCGTCGCGATTCCCCCCCAGAACGCCCGCAGCGCCGTCCCGTGCACCCCTCCCGGGATCATTGCGTAGGTCCCCTCGACGCCGATCGACCGCGCACGCTCGAATCCGCGCCGCGAGAGCGTCGGGCTCACACCCGGGATACCGGGGAGCCAGCGGTCAAGCGAGCCATGGAGAACGTCGAGGCGCCGACCGCGAAGCGGCGACATGTCGAGCCGGTCGGGGAACCACGGGGCGAGGCCGAGGACGGCGGCAACGGCAGGATGCGCCGCCGCACGGACGGAGACGAGCCCGCCCATCGAGAACCCGACGAGCAGGGTCCGCTCCCCCCCGGTCTCGTCGATCGCCGCGACCACGTCCTCGACGCACATGTCGAGCCGGTTCCAGGACTTGATCCGGTAGCGGACCTCCGCGAAGCGCAGCTCGGGGAACTGCGGTGCGAGCTCGGCGACGAGCCACTCGAGCGAGGCGCTCCAGGTGCCGGGGACGTCGCGTCCCTGTCCCCCGTTCGCGCAGACGACGGCGAGTCGCGCTGGCGGCCGCGTGAAGCGGATCTCCGCGCCGGTGGAGAGCGCCTGCGGCGGCGCCGGGCTCGAGCTCGCTGCCATCGACGACCCTACGAGGTGAAGCGTCCGCCCGCGAGGCTCACGCCGGAGTGCTTGGGATCGCCGTCGTTCGGCTCCACCGAGACATCGACGGCGGCGAGCGCACCTGCGCCCGTCAGCCGGAACTCGTGCTCGTCGTCCTCGGTGTGGTTCGCCGCGACCGACAGATCGCCGGCCGGCTCCATCAGCTCGACGCCGTTTCGGAGCACCCACACCTCGTAGTGATGCCCGGCGGGCGGTGGCGGCGTCGACCGTAGGCGGAGAACGAGCGTGCCGCCGTCATCGTCGGAGTCGTACACCTTCGCCTCGCCCGTCACGGAGGGGTACTCCGGTGCGCCCGTGAGCGCCGCCAACGCGTCGGGCTCACCGCGGCCGCCGTCGAGGAATGCGATGCCGACGACGACCGCGGCAGCAGCCGCAACCCACCGAGCGCGAGCCGGGGCCAGCC
>JACDBY010000108.1 GCA_013694685.1 Actinomycetota bacterium | reverse complement strand
GTCTCGGGCGGAAGCGGTTCGCCTCATGTGCACGCGAGTCATACTCGGGCGCGTGGCCATGACCGGGCAGGAGGCAGTGCTCGCGGCGTGAAGCGCTTCCTGTCGAACGGCGCGCCACGCCGAGGCTCGTCGTGGCCGTGGCCGAAGGCGCCCGCGTCACCGCCGCGAACCGGTGCCCGGTGTTCTGGCAGCCGATCCCACCGGCGAAGTCGACGAACGTGCGTCGTCGAGGCGATCCACCGGCAGGCCGACGAATACCTCCACCAGTGCTTCATGGTGGTGTCTATGAGCCGTACGTGGAGACCTGCCGGCTGCTTGCCGAGCTCTCACCCTGCGCGGGGACCGGGCAGAAGTCGATCCTCGTCAACTCGGGCGCCGAGGCGAACGAGAACGCGGTGAAGAGATCTACCGCGCACCGGCGCCGTATCCGTATCGCGGGGTCGGGAGCGACGACGCGATCGCGGGTCTCCGGAGGCTCTTCAGATCGGAGGTCGACCCAGCGGGTCGGGCTCGTCAGCGCTGGAGTGTGGACCGAACCGGCTCTCGCAGGCTGACGCGGCGCGCCAACGCTCGCAGGGTGACCCGGCGCGCGATGACCGCGCATCACCTCGCTCGCGCAGGCGTCAAGAGCTGGTGACGCCCGTCCCGACAGGGCAGGCGACGCCGGTGCCGGCGAGACCGCAATAGCCCCCCGGGTTCGCCGCCAGGTACTGCTGGTGGTAGTCCTCCGCGTAGTAGAACGGGCCGGCTTCGGCGAGCTCGGTCGTGATCGCACCCCTGTGGGCGGCGGCGAGCGCGGTCGCGTAGCGGTCGCGGGACTCCTCCGCCGCGACACGCTGCTCTTCGGTCGTCCAGTAGATCGCCGATCGGTACGTCGTCCCGACGTCGTTGCCCTGGCGCATGCCCTGAGTCGGATCGTGCTCTTCCCAGAACACCTTCAGCAAGTCGTCGTAGGAGATCTTCTCCGGGTCGTAAACCGCGAGGACGACCTCGGCATGACCGGTGCGTCCGGTGCAGGTCTCCTCGTAGGTCGGATTCGGCGTGATCCCGCCTGCGTAGCCGACGGCTGTCGTGTATACGCCGGGCAGCTGCCAGAACAGGCGCTCGGCGCCCCAGAAGCAGCCCATCCCGACGATCGCGCGCTCCGTCCCGTCCGGGAAGGGCGGAGTCAGCGGCGTGCCGAGCACGAGATGTGGACGAGACGGGGTGATCGGCCGATCGCGTCCGGAGAGCGCGTCCTCCGGACTCGGCAGCTCTGTCTTCCTGCGTGTGAGGAACATGCGTTCACGGTAGCGCGGCGGCGCATCGCACCGCGTGAACGTTGGGTTACTAGATTCCGCGGGGGTAGAGGTCGTGGAGGAGAGCGTCGCGCGGTGCGAGTCGCGCCGTGCGCGTTCTTTGCCTCGTCTTCAGGCGTTTCCGAGCGCGTGCTCGAGATCTGCCCAGAGCACCTCGTTGTCCTCGAGGCCGACGGAGAGCCGGAGGAGACCCTGGGGGATGCGGTCACCCTCCCAGCGATGTCGCGCCTCGAGCTTCGAGCGGATCCCGCCGAGGCTCGTGGCGTTCTCGATCGTCGCGACCGCTCGCTCGACGCGCCCGGCGGCCTCACCGTCGGCGACGTCGAACGAGATGAGAAACGAGAACCCCGGGTACCGCACCGTCTGGACCGCCGGGTGCTCCGCGAGGCGCGCGGCCAGGACCCGGGCAGACGCTTCCTGAACGTCGAGGCGCGGGCCGAGCGTCTCGAGCCCCCGCTGGACGAGCCACGCAGCGTCCGGCGATGCCACGATCCCGGCGAGACGCCGCGTCAGGTGCAACCGATCGTGGAGCTCGCGCGAGCGGGTCACGGTGACTCCGGCGACCACGTCGTCGTGGCCCGCGAGCACCTTGGTCGCCGAGTGGAGGACGACGTCGCATCCGTGCTCGAGGGGTCGGAGGCGGAGCGGAGAGGCGACCGTCGCGTCGCAGACGACCGGCGCGGGGTGCGCTGCGGTCGCCTCGAGATCGGGCATCGTCAGGAGCGGATTCGCCGGTGCCTCGACGAGGACGAGATCGACGGCAGCGGGGGGTGAGCCGGTCTGGTCGAACTCGACGACGCGCACGCCCCATGGCGCGAGGTGGTCGAAGAGCACCCGGTGGCCGTAGTACGCACCCTCGGCGAGCGCGATCGTGTCACCGGCCCGAAGCATCGTGAGCACGACGGTGGTGACCGCGCCCATACCGGACGGATAGAGGAGCGCGTGACCACCGTCGAGCGCACCGAGAGCCTCCTCGCAGGCGACACCCGCCGGGTGGTCTGCTCGCGCATACGAGAACCGGCCCGGCTTGCCGTCCTCGTACGGCCAGGTCGCGGAGCGGTCGAGCGGAGCAGTCATCTCTGGATTGTGGCGGCTCGGGCTCGACCGCATCCAACGGGCGAGCCGGATCACCGCCAACACACCTACGCGCACGGAGTATGCGCGCTTTCAGGAGGTCTCAATGCGATTCAGATCGAGAAGCATTCGTGCGCTCGTCCCCCTTTGCCATCGCGGCCGCGTTTCTCGCGCTGCCCGCAGTCGGCTCGGCCGCGGAGCGGCTCGTGGCCGTCGACGAGGCGAACCGCCTCGTCGTCTTCTCGAGCGACACGCCCCGCGCGATCACCCGCATCCGGGTAACCGGGCTCGGGGCCGGCGAGCGGCTGCTCGGGATCGACGCGCGACCGGCGAACGGTCAACTCGTCGGACTCTCCAGCAGCTCCCGTCTCTACACGATCGACTCGACGACGGGCACCGCGACCGCGATCGGCACGTCGGCGTTCACGCCCCCGTCAGCGGCGGCTTCTTCGGGTTCGACTTCAACCCGACGGTCGACCGGATCCGCCTGACCAGCGATGCGCGCCAGAATCTGCGCCTCCATCCCGACACCGGCGCGACGGCCGCGGTCGACGGAACGCTGACCTACGCACCGACGGACGCCGGAAACGGCACGGTGCCGCAGGTGACCGGATCCGCCTACACGAACAGCGTTCGAGGCGCGACGACGACCCAGCTCTTCGATATCGACTCGGCCCGTGACGTGCTCGTCCTCCAGAACCCGCCAAACAACGGCACGCTTGTCACCGTCGGGCCGCTCGGTGTCGACGCCCAGGCGGGCGCCGGCTTCGACATCGCGCCGTCGGACGGCGTCGCGTGGGCCGCGCTCCGTGTTCCGAGTCAGGGTGGCTCGCAGCTCTATCGCATCAACCTCACGAACGGCGCGGCGACCCTGGTCGGCCGGATCGGCGGCGGTGTCGCCGTGAACGGCCTGGCCGCGCTCGGCACCGCTCAGTCTGACACGACCGCGCCGACGCTGTCGGTCGTCAAGGTCGCGACGACGTCCAAGGCGACGGCTCTGGCGGGTCGCACGGGGCTCGCGGTTCGCGCCGCGTGCAACGAGGCCTGCACGTTCACGGTACGTCTCCTGCTCGGTACGCGGGTGGTCGGAACTGCGACCGTAACGACGGATGTTGCGGCTCGGTTCCGCTTCGGGTTCGTCTCTCGGCGGCGGGTGCGGCGACGGTGCGCTCGCGCGGGACGGCGCGGCTCACCGTTCGGGTGACCGCGACAGATACGGCGGGGAACGCAGCCGCCGCCGCGACGCCGACGATCACCGCGCGTCGGTAGGACAACACGTCTCCGGGGGCGGGCGGCGACCGCCCCAAGAGACGTCGCCGGCCTCCATCGCTGCTTCCGGCGTAACGGGCCCCCGGTACGAAGACGTGCATCGCCGGCCCTGTCCACATGAGGCATGTCTTGGTGCCAGGCACGAAGGCGTGTCCCTTCGGGCGCCCGGCACCGAGCCACGGTTAGGCTCCGCGCGGATGTCGACCCGACACGAGACGACCGAGGCGAAGCTCGCCTGGCTCCGCGAGCTCGGCGACGCTGCGGCGCACGCAGGCTCGGGGAAGGCTGTCGCTCGCCAGCACGAGCGCGGCAAGTTGCTCGCCCGCGAGCGACTCGAGCTCCTTCTCGATCCAGGCTCGTTCGTCGAGCTCGACCGCTTCGTGCGGCACCGTGAGAGCGAGTTCGGCATGCGAGAGCAGCGGCCGTGGGGAGACGCCGTCGTGACCGGCTACGGCACGATCTTCGGCCGGCCGGTCTGCGTCTTCTCGCAGGACTTCACCGTGTTCGGAGGCTCGCTCTCCGAGGTCTTCGCCGAGAAGGTCTGCAAGGTGATGGACCTGGCGGTCAAGGTCGGCTGCCCCGTCGTCGGGATCAACGACTCGGGTGGCGCGCGGATCCAGGAAGGCGTCGTCTCGCTCGCGGGCTACGCCGAGATCTTCTGGCGGAACGTCCAGGCCTCGGGGGTCATCCCTCAGGTCTCCCTGATCATGGGCCCCTGCGCCGGTGGCGCGGTCTACTCCCCCGCGATCACGGACTTCGTGCTCATGACCGAGGGATCGTCGTACATGTTCATCACGGGACCCGACGTTGTGAAGACGGTGACAGGCGAGGACGTGAGCTTCGAGGATCTCGGAGGTGCGAGCGCTCATGCGACGAAGTCGGGCGTCGCCCATCTCGTCGCACCCGACGAGCAGGCGTGCATCGAGGACGCGCGCTACCTGCTCACCTTCCTCCCGCAGTCGAATCTCGAGACGTCGCCGTACGCGGCTCCCACCGATCCGGTCGACCGGGAGGCAACCGAGCTTGACACGCTGATCCCCGACTCCTCGGGAAAGCCGTACGACATGAAGCGCGTGATCGAGGCAGTTATCGACGAGGGCTCGTTCCTCGAGCTGCAGCAGGCGTACGCCGCGAACATCGTCTGCGGCTTCGCGCGCCTCGGCGGGCATGCCGTGGGTGTGGTCGGGAATCAGCCGTCCGCACTCGCCGGCGTCCTCGACATCGACGCCTCGGTGAAGGCGGCGCGCTTCGTGCGCACCTGCGACGCGTTCAACGTCCCGCTCGTCACGTTCGTCGACGTGCCCGGCTTCCTGCCGGGAACGGCCCAGGAATGGGGCGGGATCATCCGGCACGGCGCGAAGCTCCTCTACGCCTATGCGGAGGCGACCGTCCCGAAGCTGACGGTCATCACGCGAAAGGCCTACGGCGGCGCCTACGACGTCATGAGCTCGAAGCACATCCGCGCGGACGTCAACGTCGCGTGGCCGACGGCCGAGGTCGCGGTGATGGGCCCCGACGGAGCCGTGAGCATCGTCTTCCGGAAGGAGCTCGAGGTGGCCGAGGACGCCGAAGCGCGGCGTGCTGAGCTGATCGCCGATTACAAGGAGCGCTTCGCGAACCCGTGGAGCGCGGCCGAGCGCGGCTACGTCGACGACGTGATCGAGCCCAGCCGCACGCGGCCCTACCTCGTTCGCGCGCTGGAAACGATGCTCTCGAAGCGTGAGCCCGTGCCGAAGCGTAAACACGGCAATATCCCGCTGTAGCTCGCTCGCGAAGCAGGATCCCGCAGAAGCGGAATCGTGCCGCTTGATCCCCGCCTTTGGCGGGGCAGAACCTGAAGGCGCCCGCTGTCGCGCTCGCAACTTCCCTCCGAGCCGCAAACCTTCTTTTCGAGCCGCTATAGTGAACCGTATGGTTAAGCATTATGAAGTCTTCGCCGCGCTCGGCGACCCGACGCGCCAGGGCATCGTCGATCTGCTGACGCGGCGAGAACGGACGGTCTCCGAGCTCGCCGGGGAGTTCGCCATCAGCCTGCCGGGCACGCTGAAGCACCTGCGCGTGCTGCAGTCGGTCGGCGTCGTCAGCCGAACGAAAACCGGCCGGACGGTCACTGTCCGCCTCGAGCCGGAGCCGCTGGGCGCCGCCGAGGACTACCTGCGCCGCACACGCACGTTCTGGACCCATCAGCTCGACAACCTCGCCGATCGCTTCGCCGACAGCAAGCCGAAGGAGCTTCGATGACACCCGTCGTTCTGACCCATCACGTCCCCGCTCCCCCTGCAGCCGTCTACGCCGCCTGGACGAGCGCCGAGCTCCTTGCCACCTGGTGGTGGCCGCATCTGCCCGACACGACGTACCAAATCGACGCCCGGATCGGCGGTTCCTACCGGATTCGCTCGGAAGCGGCAGGAATCGGCGCTCGCGGCAGGTTCACCGAGCTCGACGAGCCGCATCGGATCGGGATGACCTGGATCTGGGAGACCGGTGAGGAGCTCTCGCCCGAGGACACCGTCACCGTCGACTTCGGCGAGCAGGATGGCGGCACCCTCGTCACCGTAACGCACGTGGTGGTCACTCCCGGCGCGGACACGAGCGGGCTGCGTCAGGGCTGGAGCGACGTGCTGGCGCGCCTCGGCCTGCTGCGTTGAGTCTCCGGAGCGACGTCGGCCCCCGACGATGTGTCTATCCGGTCGTCCGCGGCGCGAACGAGATCTCGCGCGAGTCGCAGACGGGCTCGTAGCCGATCCGGACGTAGATCGCGTTCGAGGTCGGGTTCGCGAGGTCGGTGTACAGGAAACAGAACCGATGCCCGCGCTCGAGCAGGAGGCGCGAGACGCCCGCGGTGACCGCCGTCCCGTAGCCACGCCCGCGCAGTGCAGGCGGCGTGTGCACCGGGCCGACCCTGATTCCGTTCGGTGTCGGACCGCCGAAGCCGGCGAGCGAGGCGAGCTCGCTGTCCACCTCCCAGAGCGCGACCCCCGCCTCGCTCGCGCTCAGCCGGTTCTCGACCACCCGTGCGAGACGGTCCTCGTCGGCCGACTCGTCCGAGCCGTGCTGGACCTCCTCGCCGAACGCGCGAAAGCGCTCGAGCACGACCTCGCGATCGTCGGTCGTCGCGAGCCGCATCCGCCCAGGCGGCGTCGACATCGGTCGCAGGGCGCGCAGGCGGTAGATCCGCTGCTCGAAGCGCGTCTCGAGGTCGACGCCGTGCAACGCCGACCAGGCCGCGGCGAAGACGTCCACCTCGGGCACTGCACCGACCACGCCGGGAAGCTCCGCGTCGATCGCGCGGGCCAGTGCTTCGATGGCGTCTGGAGTCGACCGAACGAGGATCAGGTTGTGCGGCGGCGTCCGCATCGCCGCACCCGCCGGCGGGCGAGCGGCGTCCGGTGCGGCTGACGGATCGTCGGACACGATCCAGCCGTGGAACTCGGGATACACCTCGGGATGCCGCTCCACCGTCGAGAGGAGCCCGAGCGGGAGGTTGTGGCGCGCCTCGTCCGCGAGCAGGATCGAACGTGCCGCGTCGCGGAACGCCTCCGCCTCGACGACGTGCTCGACGCGCATCGGCGCGATCGTAGGCGAGACTGACACACTCCCCGCGTGCGCGTCTCCGCCAAGGTCGACTACGCACTGCGGGCGATGCTCGAGCTCGCCGCCGCCGGCGGGCTCGTGAAGGGCGAGCAACTCGCGAACGCCCAGGGCATCCCGCGCAAGTTCCTCGAGACGATCCTGCTCGAGCTCCGCCACGATGAGCTGGTCGCGAGCCAGCGTGGCGTCGACGGCGGGTACGCGCTCGTGCGACCCGCGTCGGAGATCACCCGTGGCCGACGTGATCCGAGCAGTTGAAGGCCCCATCGCCACGGTGCGCGGTGCGCGGCCCGAGGAGGTCGAGTACGCCGGCAGCGCGGTCGCGCTCCAGCCGCTCTGGCTCGATCTCCGCGCAGCGATGCGTGACGTGCTGGAGGGGGCGACGCTGGCCGATCTGGTCGTCCGATTGCGGCGCCGCTGACCGAGACAGACTTGCTAGTTATACTTAGGTAATGCCTAGGGATACTCTGACCGCCGCCCAGGCATCGCGAGCGCTTGGCATCAGCCTCGACACGCTTCGTCGGTGGGATCGTGACGGGAAGCTCCGGGTCGAACGAGATGCCGCAAACCGGCGCGTCGTGCCTGCCTCGGAGATCGAGCGGCTCCGCGCCGAGCCCGGTGGGGAGCGCCTGACGGCGCGCAACCGGTTTCGCGGAGTGATCCGCTCGATCGAGACTGATGGGCTGCTCGCGCGCGTCGAGATCGACGTGACCGAGCCGGCTCGCGTCGTCGCGATCGTGACGCGGGAGTCGGTCGAGGAGCTCGGCCTCGAGCCCGGGCTCGGGGCGGCGGGTGTCGTCAAGTCGACGAGCGTGATGGTGGAGCGATGAGACGGCCGCTGGCGATCGCGTTCCTTGCTGCCATCGCGGCTGTCGCGGTCGGCGCGGCTTCCGCACGCGACACCGTCCGGGCCGAGGGGCCGGCGACCGTTCTCGCCGCCGCGTCGCTGACGGAGGTGCTGCCGCGTATCGACCCGTCCGTGCGAGCCTCGTTCGGCGGCTCGAACCAGCTCGCCCAGCAGGCTCGCCAGGGCTTCTCGTTCGACGTCTTCCTCTCCGCGAGCCCGCAGTACACGCAAGCGCTCCACGCCGAGGGGCTCGTCCGCAAGCCAGTCGCCTTCGCGACGAATACCCTCGTTCTCATCGTCCCTCGCGCCAATCAGGCGCGGATCGCGACCATCGCCGACCTGGCGCGGCGGCGGGAGCTGAAGCTCGTCGTTGCCGGGCCGAAAGTCCCGATCGGGCTCTACACGCGCGAGGTGCTGAAGCGGCTGAAGCTCCTCCGGGTCCTGCGAAAGACCGTGAGCCTCGAGCCGGACGTCAAGGGCATCGTCGGGAAGGTGGCGCTCGGCGAGGCGGATGCGGGGTTCGTCTACGCGACCGATGTCCGACCGGTGGCGACGAAGGTGCGCGTGATCCGTTTCCCGCGGACGGCGCAACCGACCGTCGTCTACGAGGCTGCGATCGCAGCGCGGCCGCGTGACCTCGAGGCCGCACAGGCGGTCCTCATCTCGCTTCTCGGCGCAGACGGACGGCGCGCGTTGCGCGCCGCCGGCTTCGGTCTCCCGGAGTGAGACACGGGTTCACGGCACTGCTCTGGGCGGCAACTGTGCTCGCTCTCTCCTTCCTCGTTGTTCCCGTGGCGGCGATCTTCCTCCGCGTCCCGCCGGGTGAGCTCGTCTCGGCGCTCGGCTCATCCGTCGCCCGCGACGCGCTCCGGGTGACGCTCGTCACGACGCTCGTCGCCCAGGTCGCGATCCTGCTCGTCGGGACGCCCGCGGCATACGTCATCGCGACCCGGCGGTTTCGCGGTCGCACGCTCCTCGTCACGCTGGTCGAGATGCCGCTCGTCCTCCCACCCGCTGTGGCCGGCATCGGGCTTCTCGCGGCGTTCGGGCGCTTCGGTCTTCTCGGCGGAACGCTCTCGGCTTTCGGGCTCGAGATCGCGTTCACCCGAATCGCGGTCGTCCTCGCGATCATTTTTGTTGCAGGCCCGTTCTTCCTGCGAACGGCGATCGCAGCGTTCGAGGCGGTCGACACGACGCTCGTCGACGCCTCGCGGACACTCGGCGCCGGCCCCGCCCGGACGTTCGCCCGGATCGCGCTGCCGCTGGCTGCGGGCGGTCTCGGAGCGGGCGCCGCCCTCTCGTTCGCCCGGGGCCTCGGCGAGTTCGGCGCGACGATCATGTTCGCCGGCTCGCTCCAAGGCGTGACCCAGACCCTGTCGCTCGCCGTCTACGAGCAGTTCGACGTCGACTTCGACACCGCGCTCGCGATCGGTGCGGAGCTCGTGCTGGCGAGCGCCGTCCTCCTCCTCGCCGTCAAGCTGATCCCGTCATGGCGACGCTCACCGCAGAGCTTTCCCACCCTCTCCGCTCGTTCGCTCTCGAGCTGAGCCTCGAGGTCGGGGCGGAGACGCTCGCGCTCGTCGGGCCGTCGGGGGCGGGCAAGTCGACCGTCCTCCGCGCGCTCGCCGGGCTTCTGCGCCCTGCGCGCGGGCGGATCGTGCTCGACGGCGACGTCTGGCTCGACAGGAGCCGCGGAGTCGACGTACCGCCGGAGCTCCGCTCCGTCGGCCTGCTCTTCCAGGACTACGCGCTCTTTCCGCACATGTCCGTCCGCGCCAACGTCGCGTACGGCACACGCGAGCTGCGGACGGTCGACGAGCTCCTCGAGAGGTTCGCGATCGGCCATCTCGCCCGCGCGCGCCCCGGCGAGATCTCCGGAGGCGAGCGCCAGCGCGTCGCGGTCGCGCGCGCGCTCGCACGGTCGCCGCGCGTACTGCTCCTCGACGAGCCGCTCGCGGCGCTCGACGCGCACACCCGCGCGACCGTTCGCGGCGAGCTGCACGAGCTGCTCGCCGGTCTCGAGCTGCCCGTCATCCTGGTGACGCACGACTTCGAGGACGCGCTGACGCTCGCAGATCGCGTCGGTGTACTCGTCGACGGGCGTCTCCGGCAGCTGGGAACGCCCGGTGAGCTCGTCGCAGCGCCGGCCGATCCGTTCGTCGCGCGCTTCACGGGCGCGAACCTCGTACCGGGCGTCGCCGTCGCCGGAGCCGACGGTCTGACGGAGATCATCCTCGATGCCGGTGGCAGCATGTGGTCGACGGAGATCCTCACCGGACCTGTCGCGCTGACCGTCTACCCGTGGGAGATCGCGCTCTCGCGCGAGGTGCCCTCCGACTCGGCCGTGAACCACGTGCGCGCGCCGATCGGGCGTATCACGGCCCTCGGCAACCGCGCCAGGGTCACGGTCGGCCCGCTCGTCGCCGAGGTCACCGCCGCTTCCGTCGAGCGTCTCGCGCTCGCAGAGGGAGAGCCGGTGGTCGCCTCGTTCAAGGCGACTGCGGCGCGACTCGTCCCGCTCGCCTGACCGCCGAGAACGCTGGAGTACGCTGCGGCGATGAGCCTGGTGATCGAGGTCGAGGGTGACGATGCGTTAAACGCTGCCGTGCGGGCTGCAGCGGCTCGTCTAGGCCTGAGCCGATCCCCGAGGGCTCACGCGCTGGGATCGGCGTGGTGGCGCGCGGGGCTTCGCGAGGCTCTCGATCGCGGCGCCGTCGGGCTCGTCCCGGCGGGACGCTATGAGGCGACGCCGCCCCCGCGCAGGACACGCGGCGCGACGCGCGCGTAGTCGAGCCCCGAAGCCCACGTCAGCACCGTCGCGACGAGAAGCGCCCACCAGCCCACCTGCTCGTCCCAGGCACCGCCCGCCGCGAGCCCGCAGATCGTCGCGGCGACTGCCTGCGACCACGTTTTCAGCTTGCCGAGGTCGCGGGCTCCCATGACAACGCCCTTCTCGAGCGCCGCTAGTCGGAGCCCGGAGACCGCGATCTCCCGCGCGACGATCGCCGCGACCATCCAGGCGGGCGCGACGTCCTCGCCCACGAGCATCGCGAGCATCGCGAGGATGAGCACCTTGTCGGCGATCGGGTCGAGCAGCGAGCCGAACGCCGAGGTCTGGTTCCAGCGGCGCGCGAGCCAACCGTCGACCTGGTCGGTCGACATCGCGAGCGCGAACACCGCCGTCGCCCAGTAGGCGTGATCGGGGAAGTCCCAGGCGAAGAGCACGACCACGACCGGGACCGCGAAGGCTCGGGCGAGGGTCAACTGGTCCGGGAGCGTCACTCGTGGGGGAGAATACGCGCGCCGTGCCCGGCAACCCCGCGCCCCTGTTCTCGAAAATCCTGGTCGCCAACCGCGGCGAGATCGCGATCCGCATCTTCCGGACCCTCCGCGAGCTCGGCATCGGCTGCGTGGCCGTCTTCTCGGACGCCGATCGGGGGCGGGCGCACGTGCGCGCCGCCGACGAGGCGCACCGGATCGGCGCAGGCCCCGCGACGGAGAGCTACCTGCGCGGCGACACGATCGTCGAGACGGCGCTGCGGGCGGGAGCCGAGGCAGTCCATCCCGGCTACGGGTTCCTCGCCGAGAACGCCGCGTTCGCGCGCCTCGTCGAGGGGGCCGGGCTCACGTGGATCGGTCCGCCCCCGGCCGCGATCGAGCTGATGGGGTCGAAGACGGCGGCGCGTACAGCGATGCGTGCCGCGGGCGTCCCGATCATCCCGGGTGCGGTCGACCCGGTCACGTCCGCCGACGCGGTCGTCGAGCTCGGCGAGGAGATCGGCTACCCGCTGATCATCAAGGCTGCCGCCGGTGGGGGCGGGAAGGGCATGGAGATCGTCCGCGCGCCCGGCGAGGCGGAGCGCGCGTTCGAGTCGGCCACGCGGCAGGGCGAGAAGTTCTTCGCGGACGCGACGGTCTACGTCGAGCGTTTCGTCGAGGATCCCAGGCACGTCGAGGTGCAGGTGCTCGCGGACGCACACGACAACGTGATCCACCTTGGCGAGCGCGACTGCACCATCCAGCGGCGGCACCAGAAGCTCGTCGAGGAAACACCGTCGCCGGGGGTCGACGATGCGCTCCGGGCCTGCATCGG
Organism: Actinomycetota bacterium; assembly: GCA_013694685.1. Classification (GTDB taxonomy): domain Bacteria; phylum Actinomycetota; class Thermoleophilia; order Gaiellales; family Gaiellaceae; genus Gaiella. The sequence goes on along the minus strand of JACDBY010000108.1, from coordinate 16,010 downwards.
TCAGATCGCCGTCGATGCGGCTCGCGCCGCAGGGTACCGCTCGGCGGGAACGATCGAGGGGCTCCTCACCCGGCAAGGCGAGTACTTCTTCATGGAGATGAACACGCGCATCCAGGTCGAGCACACCGTGACCGAGCTCGTGACCGGGCTCGACCTGATCCGCGAGCAGGTGCTCGTCGCCGCCGGCCGGCCGCTCTCGGTCACGCAGGACGACGTCGTCCTGCGGGGCCATGCGATCGAGTGCCGGATCAATGCCGAGGACGTGGTGAACGGGTTCCTGCCGGCTCCCGGGCGGATCACGGCCTACCGGGAGCCCGCCGGGCCGGGTGTGCGCGTCGATTCCGGCGTCGAGGCCGGAGACGAGGTGAGCGAATTCTACGACCCGATGATCGCCAAGCTCGTCGTCCACGACGTCGACCGTCCGCGCGCGATCGCACGCATGCGGCGCGCGCTCGCCGAGTTCGAGATCGAGGGCACCGCGACGCTCCTCGGCTTTCACCGCGCGCTCCTCGAGCACCCGTGCTTCGTCGCGGGCGAGACGTGCGCCGGCATCGTCGAGTCCGAGGCGCTGGCGGAGCGGGCGGATCAGCTGGAGCAGTCGTTCTCTCATCGGACAACGAGTATGACGACGACCTCGGACGGTGTGGTCCCGACCGTCCCGAGGGTGGTCGCTGTGGAGGTCGACGGCCGCGCCTACGACGTGCGCGCCCACGTCACAGAGGCGCCCTGGGCAGGTCTCGCGCGCCGGCGCCGCGAGCGCGTCGCGGCCGGCGACAGAGCGGGTGGCGACGGAGCGGTGCTCAGCCCGATGCAGGGCACGGTTCTGAAGGTCGAGGTCGCGGACGGCGATGCGGTCGAGGCCGGCGAGCTGCTCTGCGTCGTCGAGGCGATGAAGATGGAGAACGAGATCGTCGCTCCGCACGCGGGGATCGTGACCGGGCTCGGGGTCGCGCCCGGAGGGGCGATCGCGAACGGCCAGCTCGTCTGCGTCGTCGCGGCACCGTTGCAATGACGCTCGAGGAGCTCGTCGAGCGGCTCGTCGGCGAAGCGGTGCTGACCGGCGCGACCCTGAGCCGCCCCCGCTCGGTCGATCCGGCCTCGCCGAAGCGCCTCACTCTCGACCCCGTCGCCGTGCGCAGCGGTGTGCGGTGGCGGGTACGGCGCCACTTCCACACCCGGACGACCGACGAGCTGGTCGACCGGGAGGCGCTGGGAGAGCTGCTCCGGGAGGCGATCGGCGGCTCGTACCGCCAGGCCCTTCTGCACGAGCCGGCCGCGGACTGGCAGGTGCTCGCGGGCAAGGGTGAGCCCCGAGTCCTCCGGCGGCCGCCCACCCGACCCGATGTCTCGTTCGCCCACGATCGCCGCAAGCAGCACCGGCTCCCAGCGGGCGAGCCGGTGCCGTACCTCGTCGCGCTGGGGGTTCAGACGCCGGACGGGCAGGTGCGGGCGCGGCGACGCGACAAGTTCCGGCAGGTGAACCGTTTCGTCGAGCTCGTCGACGACGTGATCCCGGTGCTGCCTCCCGGGGCGCTGCGAGTCGTGGACTACGGGTCGGGTCGCGCCTATCTCACGTTCGCGCTCTACGACCTCCTGACTCGCGTGCACGGGCGGAGCGTCGAGCTGCTCGGGCTCGACCTGAAACAGGACGTCGTCGCGGAGTGCGAGGCGCTCGCACGGCAGCTCGACGCCGAAGGGCTTCGGTTCGAGGTCGGTGACATTGCCGACGCCGATCTGGACGGAGTCGACCTCGTGGTGAGCCTCCACGCCTGCGACACAGCTACCGACGTCGCCCTCGAGCGCGCCGTGCGGGCCGAGGCGACCGTGATCCTCGCCGTGCCGTGCTGTCAGCACGAGCTGCTCGGTCAGCTCGAGAGCGACGTGCTGCGGCCCCTCATCCGGCACGGAACGCTGCGCGAGCGCTTCGTCGCCGAGGTGACGGACGCAGCGCGGGCACGACTCCTCGAGCTCGCCGGCTACGACGTGCAGGTGGTCGAGTTCGTTGCGCTCGAGCACACGCCGAAGAACGTGCTCCTGCGCGCCACGCGTACTGCGCGGCCGGCCCGAGACCGGGCGCGGCTGGCCGCGGAGTACCGCACCTTCGCCGATGCGCTCGCGATCCGTCCGGCGCTCGAGCGACTCCTGGCCGATCGCATCGACGTCTGACGCCTGGCCGGCGCCGGCGTCAGCGTCAGGGCTTCAGCTCGTACGCGTGATCGGTGATCCAGACAAACCGGTCGGGGAGGTCGCCCGGCGGGTCGCCGTCGGCCACGAGCGGTCCGAAGACGACGCGGAGGAACCGGCCCGTGGCGAGCGCGCCGTCCGCCGAGACCGTGCCGCGCCATCGGGTCCCCGGGGCGAGGCGTCGCGGGAGGGCGGGGACGAAGGAGCGCGCGGATCGCAGGCCGGGGAGATCGCCGTCCGCGCCGCGTTCCTCGACCTCGGCGAGTGTCCCTGTCGCGAAGAGCATGAGCCCGAACGATCGTGCGACCGCAACGGGATCGGTGGCGATCTCCCACGCGATACCGGTCTCGTTGCGGATCTCGACATCGGCCTCCCAGCCGTCACCGGTCACGGCGAGCCGGTGCGTGTGGAAGACGAGTGCCGGTCCGGTCACCGGTGATCGCTCGACCCAGCCGAGTCGGGCCACCTGCGGCGACGACGCTGCGACGGCCGGGGGCTCGGCACCGTCATCCGAGCTGCACCCCGTCAGCAGGATCACGACCGAGACGGCGAGCGGGGCGGCGAGCAGTCGCGTCACGCGACCATGCTCGCACAGCGCGAGGCGGCCCCCGGCACGCTCTGCCACTCGATCCGCAAACCCGATTCCAACCGCCCCCAGGGGCACTCCCGTGTCCCTGTTGTCACGTTAGCCGACGCTTTGTGACGGGAGTGTGACAGTTCTGTGCCGTCTCGGTGCTGACGCCTGTCCCGTCGAGCGTGTGGCCTTCATCGGGTTAGCCCGCGCGCGAGCGCGGGCTCTCTCCTCGGGCCGCTCCGCGTCCAAGCGGAGGTCCGCGCCGTGCCGCTCCGCGCAGTCGTCCCCGCCCGATCAGGGGTCAGCCTCGCCGGATCGGCTAGCGTGCCGCCGCGTGGATCTGTACGAGTATCAGGGCAAGGAACTCTTCCGGCAGGTCGGCATCCCCGTCGCGGACGGGCGGCTCGCCACCACTCCCGAAGAGGCACGCTCGGCTGCGGCCGAGCTCGGCGGCCGCGTCGTCGTCAAGGCGCAGGTGCTCACGGGCGGTCGCGGCAAGGCCGGTGGGATCAAGCTCGCGGCCGACGCCGACGAGGCGGAGGTGTACGCGCGAGAGATCCTCGGGCTCGACATCCGGGGGCACGTCGTGCGCAGGCTCTGGATCGAGCAGGCATCCGACATCGAGCGCGAGTACTACCTCTCGCTCACCTTCGACCGGGGCGAGAAGAAGCCGCTCTACATGTTCACGACGCAAGGCGGCATGGACATCGAGCAGGTCGCCCAGAAGAGCCCCGGGGCACTCGTGCGACTCCACGTCGATCCCCTGGAGGGGTTCAATCCGTGGCAGGCCCGGCGCCTCGTCTACGGCGCGGGCGTGACCGAGGCATCCGAGCAGAAACAGATTGCCTCGATCGTCGGCAAGCTCCACGATGCGTTCGTCCGCTTCGATGCGATGCTCTGCGAGATCAACCCGCTGATCGTGACGCCGACCGGCGAGGTGAAGGCGCTCGACTCGAAGTTCACCGTCGACGACAACGCGCTCTACCGCCATGCGGAGGTCGCCGAGATGCGCGATCTGGACGCGACCGATCCGCTCGAGGCCCTCGCGCGCGAGAAGCACGTCACGTACGTCAAGCTCGACGGTGAGGTCGGCGTCCTCGGAAACGGTGCCGGGCTCTCGATGTCGACGGTCGACGTCGTCACGTTCGCGGGTGGGCGTCCGGCGAACTTCTGCGACCTCGGTGGCGGGGGCGACGCGCAGGGCGTGGTCGACGCGCTCGAGGTCATCACGCGCGATCCCCAGGTGCGCGCGATCTTCTTCAACATCTTCGGCGGCATCACGCGGTGCGACGAGGTCGCGCGCGGGATCCTCCAGGCGCTCGGTGAGATGTCGCTCGAGCTGCCGATTGTCGTCCGCCTCGACGGGACGAACGCCGAGGAAGGCCGACGCATCCTCGCGGAGGCGGCGGCAGCGAACCTGCGTGTCTCGCCGACGATGCTCGAGGCCGCGAAGCGGGCCGTGGAGCTCGCCGCATGACGAGTGACGTCTGGAGCGAGCGCGCACGCGCCTACGTCGACTCCGACGCGCATCGCGACGGCCCGGATCTCGACCAGCTCGTCGAGTGGTCGCAGGATGCCGAGACGGCGCTCGACGTCGCGACGGGAGGTGGTCACGTGGCGCGGCGCCTGCGCGAGGCGGGTCTGCGCGTCGTCACCTGCGATCCCGCGCCCGGGATGCGTCCCGACGTGATCTGCCGTGCCGAGTCGCTGCCGTTCGCCGCCGACGCGTTCGACGTCGTGGCCTGCCGCACGGCTGCTCACCATTTCGCCGACATCGAGCAGGCGATCTGCGAGATGGCCCGGGTGAGCCGGGATCGTGTCGTCCTGGTCGACACGCTCTTCATGGGCGACGACGGGGAGGAGGCCGAGCGGCTCCGCGACCCCTCGCACGTGCGGACCTACACCGAGGCGGAGTGGCGCTCACTGATCCAGGAGGCCGGTCTCTCGATCGACGAGGTGCGGTTCTTCGAGTCGACGTTCGACTTCTCGGCCTGGCTCGCGCGCACCGGCTGCGAGGGCGACGAGGCGTCGTACGTCGAGGAGCTCCTCGACGACCGCGTCTTCGACGGGCGCCTCACGCTCGACAAGATCGCGATCCGAGCGAGCGTCTGATGGCCATCCTCGTCGATACCGAGACACGGCTCGTCGTCCAGGGCCTGACGGGCTCGGAGGGTCGGTTCCACGGGCTCCGTAACCGCGCGTACGGGACGACCCTCGTCGCGGGCGTCACACCCGGCAAGGGCGGGCAGGACGTCGAGGGCGTGCCGGTGCTCGACACGGTCGCGCAGGCAGTCGAGGAGCATGGCGCCAACACCTCGATGGTCTTCGTTCCGGCGCCCTTCGCCGCCGATGCCGTCTACGAGGCGATCGACGCGGGAGTCCACACAGTGATCGCCATCACCGAAGGCATCCCCGCTCACGACATGCTGCGCATTCACGCGTACGTGCGCGCGCGTGGCGTGCGCATGCTCGGCCCGAACTGCCCCGGTGCGCTCTCACCGGGCAAGGCGAACGTCGGGATCATCCCGGCGGAGATCTTCACCCCGGGCTCGATCGGGCTCGTTTCGCGCTCCGGCACGCTCACCTACCAGATCGGGCACGAGCTGACGCAGATGGGTCTCGGCAACTCGACGATCGTGGGAATCGGCGGCGATCCCGTCGTCGGGTCGTCGTTCGTCGACATCCTGCGGCTCTTCCAGGACGATCCGGAGACGGAGTACGTCGTGCTCGTCGGCGAGATCGGCGGCGACGAGGAGGAGAAGGCCGCGACGTTCATCGAGTCCGAGATGACGAAGCCCGTCGTCGCGTACATCGCGGGCTTCACCGCGCCACCCGGCAAGACGATGGGTCACGCCGGAGCGATCATCTCCGGCTCCGCCGGTACCGCGGTGGCGAAGAAGGAAGCGCTCGAGGCGTGCGGTATCCGGGTCGGCACCACACCGACCGAGACCGCGGAGCTCGCTGCAGAGCTGACGCGCTGAACCGGTTTCGCCAGGCGGGATTCGGCAGAAGCCGACTCTTGCGGCTTGATCCCCGCCTCGCGGGGCAGAACCGTCGAGGCCGCCGCCTTCAGCGTCAGGCTCATGCGGTCGCAAACCTCGGTGTTGGCCGCGGGTCGTGGCGTAGGATCGCCGGCATGGAGCTCCGGTCGCTCACCGAGGCCGAGCCGTTCATGACGAAGGACGGGTCGACGATCCGCGAGTTGCATCACACCGAGCTACAGTCGCTCGCGGAGGCGACGCTCGAGCCCGGGCAGGGGACGCAGCGTCACTACCACGGCGTCACCGAGGAGATCTATCTCGTCACGTCGGGGGGCGGGACGCTCGAGGTCGACGGCGTGTCGCGCGAGGTCGCCACGGGAGATGCAGTGCTGATTCCGCCGGGCGCCTGGCACGAGCTCGTCGCGGGGCCGGCCGGCGCGCAGCTCCTCTGCATGTGTGTCCCGCCGTACTCCCACGAGGACACGCACTTCTCGTGAAACGGCGGCCGGCGCTCCTGGTCGTCGTCGCCACCACTCTCGTGCTCGTCGCGGCGGGATGCGGTGGTGACGAGAACGGCTCGAGCGGCGACCGCACAGACCCCGGGAGGTGGGCAGCCGGGTTCTGCGACGCGATCACGGCGTTCAGCACGAACATCTCCGAGAGCGGGAAAGCGCTACAGGGCGACGGTCTGCCGTCGGGTGACGACGTGGTCGAGGCCGTTCGCACGGCTGCCGCCGCGGCCGGCACGCTCGCCGATGACTTTCGCGAGCTCGGCGCTCCCGATGTCCCGGACGGCGAAGAGATCCAGGCGGCTCTCGAGAACGCCGCCGACGACGCACGCGAGACGTTCGCCTCCGTCGAGGGCGACATCGGGGGTCCGATCGAGGACGCGAGTGACGTCGCGGTTCAGGCGGGCAAGATCGCCGAGGCGGCACAGAAGGCGCTCGCCGGGCTCGGCGAGGCGACAGACCGCATGCAGGCGCTCGCCGGCGGCACACTCGAGGACGCGCTCGAGGCCGCTTCGGAGTGCGCCGAGATTGATACGACGTCCGGCTAGATCTTGCGACGCGGCCGGGTCGAGCCCCAGGCGCCGCGCTTCCGTGACGAGTAGAGGAGCTTCGGGGCGGCCGTCTTCATACCGGTCTGGGCGAAGGTCTCCTGCTGGCCGTTGAGACGTGCGACGCGGCTCATGTCGGACTGCTGCTCCGGGAGGACGAGGGTGACGCCCGTCCCAGAGCGTCCGGCGCGGCCAGTGCGGCCGACGCGATGCGTGTAGGCCTTGCCGTCCTCGGGCGGATCGAAGTTGATCACGTGCGTGACGTCGTCGAGGTCGAGCCCCCGGGCGGCGACGTCAGTGGCGATGAGCGTCGTCACCGTGCCGTTCTCGAACCGCTCGAGGGCGCGCTGGCGCTGTCCCTGCGTCAAGTCGCCGTGCATCGCGGCCGCCCGGACGCCCTGCTGGTTCAGCTTGCGCGCGAGCCGGTCGGCGCCACGCTTGGTCCGGACGAACACGAGAGCGAGTCCCCGTTCGGCTCCGAGCAGCTCGACAAGCTTCTCCACCTTCGTGTCAGCCGTGACAGCGACGAAGTGGTGGTCGATCTCGCTCGGCATACGCTCCGTCGGCAGTCCCGCCTCGATCCGGACCGGCGACTGCGTGTAGGCGTGGGCCAACTCGCCGACCTCGCCGTCGAGCGTGGCCGAGAAGAACATCGTCTGGCGCTCGCGGGGGAGTCGCTTGACGATCCGGTCGACCTGCGGCTTGAAACCCATGTCGAGCATCCGATCGGCCTCGTCGAGGACGAGGATCTCGACGGCGTCGAGCGTCAGGAGCCGGCGGTCGAGCAGATCCTGCAGCCGGCCGGGCGTGGCGACGATGATGTGCGCGTCGCGTGCGAGATTTGCCTGCGGACGGAGCGCAACTCCACCGTAGACGGAGGCCACCACGAGCTTGCGTGCCCTCGCAACGGTCTCGAGCTCTGCCGTGACCTGGACGGCCAGCTCGCGCGTGGGGACGAGGACGAGGGCTGCGGGTCGCGCGTCGTCGCGCGGGACGCGCTCGACGAGCGGGATCGCGAACGCCAGCGTCTTGCCCGAGCCCGTCGGGGACTTCGCGAGGAGGTCGGTTCCCGCGAGCGCGGGCGGGATCGCCCGCGTCTGGATCTGGAAGGGCAGCGCGATGCCGCGCGCCTCTAGCGCCGCGACGATGTCCGTGCTCACGCCGAGCGCGGCGAATGAATCGTTGTGCATGGGACTCCTGTGTTGTGATGAACCTGGCTCGAGACCTACGACCTTCGAGCCCACACGGAGTCGAACGAAGCGGATCTCACTGGAGCGCACGGCGTGCCCTCCATGACGTGAACGGTAGCAGCAGCCTCGGGCGGAGGCGCTTGTAGGCTCGCCGGGTGGCACCTATCTCCTTCGCACGGGGCGCTCCGTCGCCCGCCTGCCTCGATGCCGAGCTTCTCTCCGACTGCGCGCAGTCGGCGCTCGCACGGGACGGGGCGACGATCCTCTCGTACGGCACGGGCGGCGGCTACGCGCCTCTCCGGGAATTGCTGGCGGAGCGCCACGGCGTCGATCCCTCTCGTGTCTTCGTGACGACGGGAGGGTTGCAGGGCTTCGTGTTCTACGCCGCGGCACAGCTCGCGCGGCGGCCGGGGCGCGTGCTCGTCGAGGGCCCGACCTACGACCGGCCGCTGAAGCTCCTCCGGCTCCAGGGTGTCGAGGCGATATCTCTCGCGATGGACGACGAGGGTCTCGATCCGGATGCGCTCGAGGCGGAGCTCGCGCGCGGTGGCGAGATCTCGTTCCTCTACACCATCCCGACCTTTCAGAACCCGAGCGGCAGAACCCTGAGCGAGGAGCGGCGCCGGCGCATCGTCGAGCTCTGTGGGTCGCACGGGCTCGACGTGCTCGAGGACGATCCGTACGGGCTCGTCCGGTACGAAGGGGTGACGCCGCCGTCGCTGCACGCGCTCGAGGGCGGGGAGCGGGTCACGTTCACGTCGTCATTCTCGAAGACGGTGGCGCCGGGGCTCCGCGTGGGCTTCTTCGTCGTGCCCGAGGCGCTACGCGACGCGTACGACGACCGTGCCGTTTCGACGTACATCTCGCCCGCGCTCCTCCCGCAGGCGATGGTGCACGAGCTCTTCGCACGTGACGCGTTCGACTCCAACCTCGAGCGGATTCGGGGCATCCTCCGTGCGCAGCGCGACGCGATGCTCGCCTCGCTCGAAGCCGAGCTCGGCGGCCGGGCGACCTGGAGTCGCCCCGAGGGCGGCTACTTCCTCTGGGTCGAGCTCGGCGACGGGATCGCGAGTGCCGACGTGCTCGAGCGGGCGACGGCGGCGGGCGTGACGTTCGTGCGCGGCACCGACTTCTTCCCCGGCGGCTCGGGCGGAGACACTGCGGCCCGCCTCGCCTTCTCGTTCGAGTCACCAGAGCGGATCGCCGACGGCGTCCGACTCCTCGCCGGTCTTCTCTAGAGCGAGGCGGCCACCGGAGAGCGGGCCGGACCGCTCCGTCCCCTACGGTCGCCGACGGCTCCGCCGGTAACGCGGTGCGACGACCGCGAGTGCTGCACCGAGAGCCATGCTGAGCAGGATGAGCCAGATGAGGCGTGTCCTCACGGTGAAGAAGACGAAGTTCACGTCCTGCGTCTCGGAGTTCACGAGGAGGAACACGACGGCGTAGACCGCGAGGACGGCGAGCAACACGACCTTCCAGGGGATCCCCTCGGCGCGTGTGCCGGCGCGACGTGGCGCGGGCGGTTCGATGTCGCTCATGCGGGGAGTCTAGAGCCGCGCCGCGGCGGGCTGGAGCCGCCCTTCGACCGTCTGCCCGACGAGTTGCGCCTGGCGTGGTGGGGCGAGCCGACCGACCGTTGCTTGCCGGAACGTCGGGCAGGGACTGTTCCCCGGGAGGGCGCAGAGCGCCTCACGGCGGAAGTAGCAGTCCTCGCAAGTCGCGCCCTTGCGTACCAAACGTCCCCCTGTCGGTCGTCGTTTCCCCGATCGCCAGCGGGGATTCTGGACCTGGCCCGCGGGGCGCGCAACCCCCGGCCGGGACGGTTTCCCTGCAATTTGCAGCCGTCGCCCTTCGTGACAAAACCCTGGAAAAGCGCTACTTGTCCGGAAGCGTTTTCAGAACGCGCAACGCCTCGGCGAAGGTCTCGACCCCGATGACCCGCAAACCTCCTGCATATCGCCGCGCGGTCGCAGCATTCTCTCCGGCCGGGACGAGGAAGACGTCCGCATCGGCGGAGCGGACGCCGAACGTCTTCTGCTTGATGCCGCCGACTGGGGTGACGCTGCCATCGAGCTCGACCTTGCCTGTCGCGGCCACCCGGTATCCGCGGTCGACGTCGTTCCCGAGCGCCTGGAAGATCTCGAGGGCGAACGGGAGCCCCGCGGAGGGGCCGCCCACGTCACCGAGGTCGATCTCGACGTCGAGTGGCAGGCGGATCCGGGCGATCTGCGAGACGCTGACCCCGATGATCGTGCGACGCTCGTCGTCCGGTGCCGCGATCGTGCGTATCGTCCGCTCGAGCGGCTTTCCGTTGCGGCGAAGGCGAAGGCGCACCTCGTCGCCCGGATCGAGATCCTCGACGGCATTCCGGAGCGCCCCGGGCGTCAGGACTGGCTGTCCGGCCGCCTCGACGATCACGTCGCCGCTCTCGAGCGTCGCCGCCGCCGGCACGTCGACCGCGACCGACTCGATGAGGGCGCCGCGCGGCTCGGCATCGACTGCGAGACCGGCCGCCTCCAGCGCGACCGCGGCCGCGATCTCCTCCGAACGATTCATCTCGGTGCGTGCCGCGGCGATCCGCTGCCTGAACGTCTGTCCCGGTGCCGTGACCGCGTGGGAGGGGACGAGCGACGCTCCATCGGGTCTCGCGAACGGCGCGATGCGGTCGAGCCATCGCGCGCGCTTGAGCGTCACGTCGACGTAGTACACGCCGCCGGTCGCATCGGGCGACCGCTCGCCCTCGACCTTCACCCTCTCGGCGACGGGCCTGGCCGGATTGGGGACGTAGAGGTAGTCCCCCGAGGGCACGATCACCGCGACGATCCCCATAGCGACGAGCAGCGCCACACCCGAGAGCACGAGCCAGTGCCACGTGCGCTGCAGCATCGGTCTAGAGGAGGCCCCGCGTGAGGCCGCCGTCAACCGGTAGGACGACCCCCGTGAGGTATGACGCGCGGTCGGAGGCGAGATACGCGACGGCGTCGGCGATCTCTGAGGGTGCGCCGAGGCGCCGGAGGGAGATCTGCTCGAGATCGGCCACGGTCGGGCCGTCGGGCCCATAGACGTGCTTCACGCGCTCGGTGTCGATGCGACCGGGGGCGATCGTGTTGACCGTGACCCCGTCGGGGCCGAGCTCGCGGGCGAGCGTCTTGAGCCAGCCGACGACGCCGGGGCGCACCGCGTTCGACAGGGCGAGGTTTGGGATCGGCTCGCGGACGGACGTTGACTCGATCGCGATGATCCGCCCCGCGTCGCTCTCGCGGAGGTGCGGAAGCGCGCGTCCCACCAGGTTGACGAACGAGGTGAGGAGGAGAGCGACGGCGTCTTCGATCGACTCCGCCGTCAGCTCGACCGCCGTGCCGGGGTTGGGGCCGCCGCCGTTCAGCACGAGAACGTCGAGCCCGCCAAAGGCGCCGACCGTCGCCTGGACGAGCCGGTCGAGGTGTTGCGGGATCACGAGGTCTCCCTGCACCGCGAGCGCGCCGAGCCGCTCGGCCTCGCGTTCGAGGAGGTCTCGGCGACGGGCGAACATACAGACGTTCGCCCCTTCGCGCGCGAGCGCCTCGGCCGCGGCGAGGCCCATGCCGGACGAGGCGCCGCAGACGATTGCCGTGCGCCCGGCGAGTCCCAGATCCATCGAGCGGAAACCTAGCGCGGTCGGTGTTCAGTCAACGTGAAGGCACGCTGTCCAGGTCCTCCAGGACAAACCGGTGTCTGACACCGCTGTGACCCCTTTGTGACGAACGATGCACAGATCCGCCTCCTGGCGTGGCTCTCGACGCGCAGGTCTGTGGACAACCGGACAACGGTGTCAGACACTCTTGCTGTCAACCCCGAACCGTGCCGATTTCGTGTCGATCGCTCCACAGGCGTCGTCCGCCGCCCTCGATTTACGCCGTCGTCGAGAGCACGCCGACGACCTCACGCACGGCCGCGAGCGATGTCTTCAGCATCTTCTTCTCCTCCGCGGTCAGCTTGAGGCGCACGATCTCCTCGACGCCAGCCGCGCCGAGCCGCACCGGGACGCCCATGTAGAGGCCGTCGACGCCGTACTCGCCCTCGAGGAGCGCGGTGCACGGCAGGACGCGCTTCTGATCGAGGCAGATCGCGTCGACCATCTGCGCCGCAGCGGCGCCCGGCGCGTACCACGCGGAGGTGCCGAGCAGCCCGACGAGCTCGCCGCCGCCCTTCCGCGTGCGCTCGACCATCTTCGCGATCTTTCCCTTCGTCGTCAGCTCCGCGAGCGGGACACCGCCGACCGTCGTCGCCGAGACGACGGGAACCATCTGGTCGCCGTGCCCGCCGAGCACCATCGCCTGCACGTCTTTTACGGACGAACCGGTCTCCCAGGCGATGAAGGCCGAGAACCGTGCAGTGTCGAGGATCCCCGCCATGCCGACGACACGCTCCTTCGGGAAGCCGGAGACGGCATGCGCGACGTGACACATCGCATCGAGCGGATTCGAGACGACGACGATCACGCTCTTCGGCGAACGGCGGACGACCTCTTTCGTCACTGAGGCGACTATCGCCTCGTTCGTCTGCACAAGGTCGTCGCGGCTCATGCCGGGTGAGCGCGGCCTGCCCGCGGTGATCACGACGACGTCCGAGCCCTTCGTCTCGTCGTAGCGCTCGCTGCCGACGATTGTCGGCTCGTACCCCGTGACCGACGCCATCTGGTTCATGTCGAGTGCCTTGCCCGCGGCGAAGCTCGGGACGATGTCGACGAGGACGACGTCGGCGTAGTCGCGGCGCGCCACCTCGAGCGCGCACGTCGCGCCGACGTTCCCGGCGCCGACGACCGTGACCTGCTTCCGTCCGTTCACGCTGATCCTTTCGTCGTGTGCAGCCGCTCGATGATCGCGTCGGCGTACTCCGACGTACCGACCGCGGTCGGGTCGTCCCGGGACGGCTTCAGGTCGTAGGTGACGCGCTCGCCCTCGGCGATGACGGCGGCGACAGCGCCCTCGAGCCGCTCCGCGGCGTCGCGCTCGCCGAGGTGCTCGAGCATGAGCTTCCCGGAGAGGATCATCGCAGTGGGGTTGACGCGGTTCTGTCCCTTGTACTTCGGCGCGGAGCCGTGCGTCGCCTCGAAGACCGCAGCCTCCGTGCCGATGTTGGCGCCCGGCGCGACGCCAAGTCCGCCGACGAGGCCCGCGGTCAGGTCGCTCACGATGTCGCCGTAGAGGTTCGGCAGCACGAGCACGTCGAACTCCTCGGGCCGTTGCACGAGACCCATGCAGAGCGCGTCGACGAGCGTCTCCCACCCCTCGATCTCCGGATAGTCCTTCGCCACCTCGCGAAAGACGGCCAGGAAGAGTCCGTCCGTGTGCTTCATGATGTTCGCCTTCGTGATGCACGAGACGCGCTTGCGGCCGTTTTCACGCGCGTAGTCGAACGCGAACCGGATGATCCTCTCCGAGCCCTCCGGGCTGAGGGGCTTGATCGAGAGACCGGACGACTCGCGGATCTGCTTCTGCTGCCGACTGTTGAGGAACGCGATCACCGCGTGCGCGTCCTCGGTGCCCGACTCGAACTCGATGCCCGCGTAGAGGTCCTCGGTGTTCTCGCGGACGACGACGAGGTCGACCGCGTCGTAGCGCGAGCGGACGCCCGGATACGTCTTGCACGGGCGCACGCACGCGTAGAGCCCGAGCTCGTGACGGAGTGCCACGTTGACGGAGCGGAAGCCCGTCCCGATCGGGGTAGTGATCGGCCCCTTCAACGCGACGCCGTTCCGTTTGACGGAGTCGAGAGTCTCGGTCGGGAGCGGGGTCCCCGCCTTCTCCATCACGTCGACCCCCGCCTCCTGCAGCTCCCAGTCGAAGCCGACGCCGGTCGCCTCGAGGACACGCCGCGTCGCCTCGGTCAGCTCAGGGCCGGTGCCGTCGCCGGGGATGAGGGTGATGCGGTGGGACATCCGGCGCGGAGGATAGTGCGAAGGTGCGGAATCCCCGCTCAGGTACCGTCCGGGCGACCCACGGCGATTGACGAGAGGAGTGCGATGAGCGACTTCAAGCCGGGTCTCGAAGGCGTCGTCGCCGTCGAGACCGAGATCGCAGAGCCCGACCGCGAGGGCGGGGCGCTGCGCTATCGCGGTATCGACATCGAGGAGCTCGTCGGCCACTACCCGTACGAGAGCGTCTGGGGGCTTCTCGTCGACGACGACCTCGACTCGAAGATGCCCGATCCCGAGCCGTACGAGCCGGCCCGCCTCACCGGGAACGCACCTGCCGATCTGCAGGCCGAGACAGCCCGGCTTGCAGGCGAGTGGAAGCTCGGCAAGCTGAACGAGATCTCGGACGAGCAGGCACGCGAGGATCTCGGCCGCCTCTCGGGGCAGATGATGACGATCGTGGCGCGCTCCGCGCGTCTCGCCGACGGCGTGAGCGAGCCCGTCCCCGAAGGTGTCGTGGCGAAGGGGCAGACGGCTGCGGAGCGGTTTCTCCTCCGCTGGCGAGGCGAGGCCGACCCCAGGCACGCGACGGCGATCGACACCTACTGGATCTGCACCGCCGAGCACGGTCTGAACGCATCGACCTTCACGGCGCGGATCACCGCATCGACCGGCGCCGACTGCGGCGCAGCGCTCTCGTCGGCCGTGGGCGCACTCTCCGGCCCGCTCCACGGCGGCGCGCCCGCCTACGTGAAGCCGATGCTCGAGGAGGTCGCCGCGATGGGCGACGCGGAGCGCTGGGTGAGCGAGGCTCTCGCGAGCAAGAAGCGCATCATGGGTTTCGGTCACCGGATCTATCGCGCCGAGGACCCGCGCTCACGCCTCCTCAAGCGGACCGCGCGGGAGCTCGGGTCGGAGCACATCGAGGTCGCCGAGGAACTCGAGCAGGTCGCTCTGAAGGCGCTACAGGAGCGCTCGCCCGACCGCGTGCTCGCGACGAATGTCGAGTACTACTCGGCGGTCGTGCTCGACATCGCCGAGATCCCGCCTCCGCTCGCGCCTGCGATGTTCGCCTGCTCGCGGGTGGCCGGCTGGTCTGCTCACATCCTCGAGCAGAAGCGAACGGGACGGCTCTTCCGGCCCTCGGCGACGTACGTCGGCCCGGCGGAGCGGTCGCTCTCGGCGGTCGAGTGAGCCAACCGCTGGCCGAAGCCGCGGCGCGCGCGGAGACGCTCGCGAAGGGCGGCGGCAACGAGCGGGAGCTCGCCTCGCTCCGCGCGGAGTGGGACGACGAGATCGAGGCGGCCGCCCGGAGCGGGGACTATCGCATCCGCGGTATCGCCTACCGCTCGATCGCCCAGTTCCGGTTTCGCCAGAAGCTCGAGTTGCTCCGTCGAGGGCTCGAGGACGAGAGCGCGGGGGCGCGGGGGTCGGCGCTGATCGCACTGAGCTCGCTCTCGAGCGACCATCCCGGCGACGTCAACGCGTACCGGCCGCTGCTGAACGAGCTCGCGATGCGCGATCCCAACTCCGCGGTTCGCCGGCTCGCGATCGCGTGCCTGCGGAACGGGACGGCCGACCGCGGGACGATCCAGCTCCTGGAGGGGATCGCGGGCGACGACGAGGTCGATCGCGAGGTCAGGGATGCCGCCCGTGCGTCGGCTGCCCTTCTCGTGAAGAAGTCGCGGACGAAATAGGGTCGTCCGGTGGCCGCGCCGCTCGTCGGGTTGATCATGGGGTCGCGCTCCGATTGGGAGACGATGCGGCATGCGGCGGAGACGCTCGCGGAGCTCGAGATCGCCTACGAACGGCGCGTTGTCTCGGCCCACCGGACTCCGGATCTCCTCTTCGAGTATGCCGCGACCGCCGAGGCGCGCGGCCTGCGCGTCCTGATCGCGGGCGCGGGCGGTGCCGCTCATCTGCCGGGGATGGCCGCCGCGAAGACGACGCTGCCCGTGCTCGGCGTGCCGGTCGAGTCGAAGGCGCTCTCGGGGATCGACTCGCTCCTCTCGATCGTGCAGATGCCCGCGGGCGTGCCGGTCGGGACCCTCGCGATCGGCCGGGCGGGCGCGGTCAACGCGGCGCTCCTCGCCGCCTCGATTCTCGCCGGCTCGGATTCGGAGCTCGC
>JACDBY010000132.1 GCA_013694685.1 Actinomycetota bacterium | reverse complement strand
CGTCTGAGCCGTGCTCAATGGCTTTCGAGAGCACGTGTCCGACTGAAGTCGGACACGTCCTGAGTCGGACAACCGAGTCGGACTACCGACTATCGCGCCGGCGACGGGTAGCGCGAGCCGTCCGGGGCGGTGTAGAGCGTCTCGGCGCTCGGGATCTCCGCGACAGCGCCGTCGAGCGCGTCGAGGGCGCCCCGGACGTCGCCGAGCTTGCCGACGAAGATCGGTGTGTCGCGCTCCGTCCAGCGTGAGGCTTCGGTCTCGCGCAAAGTCATCATCAGGTGCATGAAGTCGGCGGGCTCCTCGGCCTCGAAGGCTGGGATGAACTCTTGGTCGTCGATCCCGAACGAGTACGTCGTGTGGTTCGTGACCGTGACGAACTTTGCGCCGACCTCCGCGTGCTCGCGCATCGCCGCCGCGCGCTCCTCGAAGGTGAGGAAGTACCAGGGCCGGACCTTGACGAACGGGTAGACGACGAGGTACGGCGCGTTGCGCGGCATGACGCGGCCCTGGCGGATGCGCTTCTTGTCGGTGTAGACCGACGGTTTCGTCGTTCCGAGATACGAGTACGGCGTCTCCAGCCAGGCGGCGAGCGGCGTGCCGTTCAGCGCGGCGCCGAGCGCGAGCAGGTCGTCGTAGCTCCGCGTGATCGTCCAGAGGAAGAAGTCGGCCTCTGGCCGTACGCCCACCGTCGAGTACGCGCGAAGACCTTCGATGCGACCCGCGAACTCGTCCACGACGTCGGCGAACGCGTCCTTGCCGGCCACCCGCTCGTCGATCGGGAGCCGGCGCCAGGCGGGATCGACCCGGAAGAACCGGTAGCCGACGTATTGCCCGACCTCGACTCCTTCGATCCGCTCGATGCCGTCGTGCTCGGCCACGACCCAATCGTACGCGCGGCCGGGGTGGCACGATGGCACCGTGACGAAGACCCAGTACTACACCGCCACGAGCGTGGACGGGTTCATCGCGGACGAGCACAACTCGCTCGACTGGCTCTTCGAGGTGCCGCGGAACGGTGGCAGCGGCTACGAGTCGTTCACCGAGTTCTTCAAAGGGGTCGGCGCGATGGCGATGGGAGCCACGACGTACGAGTGGGTGATCGACCACGAGACACTGCTCGAGCGTCCGGAGCAGTGGCAGACGTGGTACGGGGTCACGCCGTGCTGGGTCTTCACGCATCGCGAGCTACCCGTCCTTCCCGAAGCGGACATCCGCTTCGTCGAGGGTGAGGTCGCGCCCGTGCACGCGGAGATGGTCGAGGCGGCGCTCGGCAAGAACGTCTACCTCGTCGGCGGCGGCGAGCTCGTCGGCACGTTCGCCGACCAGGGCCTGCTCGACGAGATCTGGCTCGGTCTGCAACCCGTCTTCCTCGGGGCAGGCGCCCCGCTGCTCCCGCGCGTGCTCACCTCAAAGCGCGTCCTGCTGGAATCAGCGCGGCAGGACGGCCAACAGGTCCTGCTCGTGTACAGCGTCAGGCAGGACGCAGAATCGCGCTGAAGCGCGCGAGCGGCACACCGGGGTTCACGGGCTGCGACACGCGCAGCCGCAGGCGGACCGGTGTCCGCCCGAGGCCCCGGCCCTTCAACGACGCGACGATCGGCCGGCCCCAGCGCCCGTACCCGCGGACGCGCGCGATCTGCTTCTGCGTGGCGACACGCGTCACGACGACCTCCCAGGCGCAGTCGAGCGAGCACCGGAAGCGTACGTCGCGCATCCCGCGCAGAAACTCGCTCGCGCCGGGGAAGCGCAGCTTCGTGAGCGTCACGTCGAGCGCGAGGTCGTCGCAGCGCGCGATCGACCCGCCGCGCGCCCGGTCGAGCGCGTCGCGCACCGGGGTGAGGCTCGCCTTCGGCGTTCCGTCGGCGTAATAGACGCCGGACTGCCAGCTGAGAAGCGCCGTCTCGTCGTGCGAATGGAAGAGGAGCATCCCGGCGACGTTCGGCTGACAGAACGCGAGCTTGAGACCGAGGTCGTACGCCGCTGCCTGCTTCGACTCGTCAACCGGCTTCGTCGTCGTCGGCTCGGTGCCCGAGTAGAGCGCCTTCTTGCCCTCCGGCACGACCGACTCGATCCCGAACTCGTCGTAGAGGATGGGCAGCGTCGAGCCCGCCTGCGCCGTCCCGTCGAAGGCCGCCGCGAGGAGTCCGACGAGCTTGTCGTAATCCGCGAGACCGATCGAGGTCGAGTTCGGATGCGGGACGTCCGGGCTTTGTGACGAGTTATCGGGGTACGGGTGGATCGCAAAGCCGTCCATCACCGGCGTCGTGCGGCCACCCGACCGGTACGCCGCGCCCATTGCCTGGATGAAGGCCGTCGGCGACGACGTCGGGCGGATCCCCTCCGGGCGATCCGAGCCGCGCGGCGCCAGCGCTCCACCCCAGACGCGGATCCCGGGGTCGGCCAGCTTGAGCGCGTCGTAGGTGCGGCTGAGCAGCTGCAGGTAGGCCGGCGCGGAGGCATTCGAGCCGTCGAGCCCGAACTGCGGGAGCCAGAAGCGGTTCAGGTTCGGCTCGTTGCCCACGATGATGTCGTCGAAGCTTGGAATCGCCGCCGCGAGCGCGGCCGTGTACCGGGCGAACTCGGTCTGCGCGGAGGGCTCGAGCGGCGTCGTGCGCGACCCCGGGTGGTACACCGAGACGTAGACCTTGACCCCGGAGAGCCGGGCGGCCGCCTCGAGGTTGCGCAGCACGCCGAGCTCGTTCGCCGTGGGTGCCGTCAGACCGGGAAGCCAGTTCGAGGTCACGCGGACGGCGGTGAAGCCGGCGAGCCTGAGCTGGGCCATCTTCGCCTTCGCCGTGACCAGGTCGTTGGCCCGGACGATGTCCTCGGCGGCGCCGAGCGCCATCGTCGGGCCTGCGGCGTGGGCGGGTAGTGCGAGCGCCCAGGCTGCGGCCAGCGAGCCGAGCAGGGTGAGAAGGAGTCGCGACACGGTCGGGCTACGCTAGCTCTCGTGAGTGAAGATTCCGTTCGGGCCGAGCTGGGCAGGCTCCCGCGAGGCCCGGGCGTCTACCTCTTTCGCGACGAGCGCGACGAGATCCTCTACGTCGGCAAGGCGAAGTCGCTCAGGCCGCGTGTCCGCAGCTACTTCAACCGCGGCGGCGACACGCGTGCGGGAATCGGCAACCTCGTCTCGCGGATCAGGCGGGTCGAGGTGATCGTCACCCAGAGCGAGGCGGAGGCCCTCCACCTCGAGCAGAACCTGGTCAAGCGCCACCGGCCGCCGTTCAACGTCCGGTTGCGGGACGACAAGTCGTTCCCGTACATCGCGGTCACGGTTGCCGACGAGTACCCGCGCGTCATGTTCACCCGGGAGCGGCATCGGCGCGACACCGTGTACTTCGGCCCGTACGCGAACGCGAAGAAGGTGCGGGAGACGCTGGACGTCCTCAACCGGGTCTTCCAGTTCCGTCCGTGCGAGGGACCGAAGCCGGGGCGCCACTCCGGTATCCCGTGCCTCGACTTCCACATCGAGCGGTGCGCGGCGCCCTGTATCGGCGCGATCTCCGTGTCCGACTACCGGGAGATCATCGACGGTGTGATCGAGTTCCTGTCGGGCGACACGAGGCCGATCCGGCGCGCCCTCGAGAGCCGGATGCGCGAGGCGGCGGCCGACGAGCGGTTCGAGGAGGCCGCGCGCTACCGCAACCGCCTCCGGGCTGTCGAGAGCCTCGCCGAGCGGCAGGCAGCCGACAGGCGTGCGGTCGGGACGGTCGACGTGATCGGGCTCGCGGCCGCGGGCGACCGAGCCGCGGTCCAACTGTTCCCGCTGCGCGACGGTCGGCTCGTCGACCGGTTCGCATTTCACCTCGAGAACGTCGACGGTCAGGATCGCGCCACGATCCTCGAGTCGTTCTGCCTCGAGCACTACGGCGCTGCGCCCGCGATTCCGCCCCAGATCGTCGTCCCGGCGGACATCACAGACACGGATGCGCTCGCATCGTTTCTCAGCGATCTGCGCGGCGCGCGCGTCGACGTCAGGGCACCGCAGCGTGGCGAGAAGCGCCGCCTCGCCGAGCTCGCCGACGAGAACGCGCGACTCGCCCTGGAGCACGATGCGAGCGCGGCACAGCAGCGCCGTCAGCGCCGGGTCGAAGCGCTCGAGCAGCTCCGCGAGTCGCTCAACCTCGAGAGCCTGCCCCTCCGGATCGAGTGCTTCGACGTGTCGAACATCCAAGGGCGCGAGATCGTCGCCTCGATGGCCGTCTTCGTCGACGGCGAGTCGCATCGTGCCCACTACCGGTCGTTCGCGGTGCGCGGGCTCGAGGGACAGGACGACTTCGCGGCGATGGGTCAAGTGGTCGCACGTCGCTTTGCGCGTCTACGCGACGCGGCCTCGCCGGAGCGGTGCGACGAGAGCTTCGCGTCGCTGCCGAACCTCGTCGTCATCGACGGTGGCAAGGGGCAGCTCTCGGCTGCGCTCGAGGCGATCCACGCGACCTACGACCTCCCCCGCGTCGCGGTCGTTGCACTCGCGAAGCGGAACGAGGAGGTGTTCGTCCCCGGCCGCTCCGATCCGATCAGGCTCGAGCGCCACGACCCGGGCTTGCAGTTGCTCCAACGTGCTCGTGACGAGGCGCATCGGTTCGCCCTCGGGTTCCACCGGCGACGACGCGACACCCGTGCGTTCGAGTCGATCTTCGACGACCTCGAGGGAATCGGTTCGGCGCGACGCCGTGCGATCCTCCGCCACTTCGGCTCGGCCGACGCGTTCCTCGCCGCCACGCAGGAGGAGCTCGAGGGCGTGCCGGGACTGCCCGCGAAGACCGCGCGCGCCGTCTATGCGCAGCTGCACAAGGCGGGACGGGCGTGAGAACGGCTGCGACCCGATCGCGGAGAGTTGACCTCGCTCCGCGGCGTCCATAGCGTCTGCGGCATGACGGAGTTGCGTACGGTGCGCATCGCCGCCGTCCAGGCGACACCGGTCATTCTCGATGCCGAGGGCTGCGTCGACAAGGTGGTGCGCCTACTGGGCGAGGCCGCAGCGGCCGGTGCAGAGCTCGCGGTGCTGCCCGAGACGTTCATCCCGCTCTATCCCTCGAATGCCTGGGCGCGTGCCGCGGCCGCCTTCACGCACGACGACCCGTTGTGGGAGCGTTTGTGGGCGAACAGCGTGGACGTTCCAGGGCCGCTCGTCGACCGCCTCGCGGCAGCGTGCGCGGAGCACGAGCTCCACTGCGTGATCGGTGTCAACGAGCGCGAGTCCGACCGGCCGGGAACGCTCTACAACACGATGCTGCTGCTCGGCCCGGGCGGCCTGCTGCACAAGCACCGAAAGCTCATGCCGACGCACCACGAACGGCTATTCCACGGGATCGGGGCGGGGGACGACCTCGAGGTCGTGGCGACCGGGGTCGGGCGGATCGGAGGGTTGATCTGCTGGGAGAACCGGATGCCGCTGGCACGCTGGGCCGTCTATCGCGGCGGTCCGCAGATCTGGGTCGCGCCGACGGCAGACGACTCGGACGGCTGGCTGGCGAGCATGCGGCACGTCGCGATCGAGTCGGGTGCCTTCGTGGTGTCCGTGCCCCAGTACATTCCGGGCTCGGCGTTCCCGGACGACTTCCCGGTCGAGATCGATCGAGAGCGCATATACGGAGCGGGGGGCGCAGTCGTCGTGGAGCCCTCGCGAGGAGAGGTCATCGCCGGCCCGCTGCGCGACGAGGAAGGGCTCGTGATCGCCGATTGCGACCTGCGAGTGGGGCTGCGAGCGAAGCGCGTGTTCGACGTCGTGGGCCACTACGGTCGCCGTGACGTGCTCGACGACGAAGCCTGACCCCTCACGCGGTCGGCGGCGGTGCCTCCGCATCGTGTGCCTGGACGACCCGCCGGAACCTGACGGTGCCGAGCGTGAGGAAGATCGCGGTGAAGCCGATGACGACGTTGACGACCGTCAGCGTGATCTTCATCCCGACGCTGAAAGCGAGGAGCGTCGAGCGAGCGACGCCGATGTCGCGGAACGCATAGACGAGGAGCGCCTGCTCGGTGCCGATCCCGCCGGGGGTTGCCGGCACCAGGGTCGCGAGGCTCATCGTCGCCTGGACGAGGAGCACGTTCCCGACCGATTGCGGGATCCCGAAGGCGCCGAGGAAGAACCAGATGGTTGTGAGCCGGAGCGCCCAGTCGGCGAGCTGCCACGTCACGACGGTTCGCGCGTAGCGGTGCGGCGGGTCGAAGACCGCAAACGCCTGCGCGACGCGCGCTCGAAGCCGATACCAGAAGTGGTGGAGCAGCCACGCGCCACCAGCCGAGACCCCGAGAATCAGGAGCAGGGCTCCCGGATGGATGACACCGTCCTCGAAGGCCCAGCCGTACTCGAAAGACGGGAGCGCAGAGAGAGCGTCGAGCGACGGCAGCACGCCCTGGGTCAGCGCCCAGGCGAAGACGACGAGCGCGAGGGCCATGTCGACGAACGTCAGGACGACGGTGGAGGAGACGATCGTCGTGTACGAGCTCCCCGGCACCGCACGGTGGGCGAGGAAGACGCGAACCGCATCGCCCGCACGGGCGGGGATGATTGCGTTGACGCCGACGCCGGAGACGTACGCGGCGGCGATCGGGCGCCAGGGCACCCGCGATTCGGGGTACGCGGCCGCGAGCACGTTGCGCCACGCACGGCTCGTGCACGCGAGCTTCAGGAGATGGCACCCGATCGCCGCGAGAAGTGGCAGTACCGCGATCTCCGAGAGAAAGTCCCAGAAGCTCTCGGTTGCCTGGCGGATCGCGTCGACCATCACATTAGTTTCGCGAAGCGAGATTCCGCAGGAGCGGAATCTCGCCGCTTGATCCCCCGCCCTTGGCGGGGCCAAATCCCGAAAGGCGCCCGCTGTCGCGGTCGCAACTGCCGCTTCTCAGCGCGTGGCTGATCAGTGTCCGACTTCAGTCGGACACGTGCTCCGCAGTCGCTCAACCCTCAGGTTGCTGCGACGGATAGCGGTAGTCGGTTGCGGGGACGAGGGTCTCCTTCACCGTCCGCGGGCTGACCCAGCGGATGAGGTTCCAGAGCGAGCCGGCCTTGTCGTTCGTCCCGGACGCGCGGGCACCGCCGAACGGCTGCTGACCGACGACGGCGCCGGTCGGCTTGTCGTTCACGTAGAAGTTCCCCGCCGCGTAGCGAAGCGCATCGTGGGCCTCGCCGATTGCGGAGCGGTCGTTGGCGAAGACGGCGCCCGTCAGCGCGTAGTCGCCCGTCTCGTCGACGAGACGGAGCGTGTCGGCCCACTTCTTCTCGTCGTAGACGAACGCGGTCACGACGGGGCCGAAGAGCTCATCCTGCATGAGCCGGAAGCCGGGATCCTCCGTCTTGATCACGGTCGGCTCGACGAACCAGCCCTCGCTCGCGTCGACCGATCCGCCGGCGACGATGTCCGCCCCCGCGGCGCGGGCCTCGTCGATCGCCTTCGCCTGCGTGTCGAAGGACGACTTGTCGATGACGGCGCCCATGAAGTTCGCGAAGTCGCGCGGGTCGCCCATCGCGATCGACGGCACGTCCCGCTCGAGATCCGCGCGGATCTCCTCCCAGAGGTTGGAGGGGAGGTAGAGACGGGACGAGGCCGAGCACTTCTGACCCTGGTACTCGAACGAGCCGCGGACGATCGCGGTCGCGACAGCGTGTGGATCGGCCGAGGGGTGGGCGAGGATGAAGTCCTTGCCGCCGGTCTCGCCGACGATCCGCGGGTAGTTGCGGTAGCGCTCGATCCCACCCCCGATCGTCTGCCAGATCGACTGGAAGACACCCGTCGAGCCGGTGAAGTGGACGCCGGCGAGCTCGGGGCTCTCGAGCGCGGCCTTGCCGAGGTCGGCGCCCGGGCCGAAGACGAGGTTGACCACACCCGGCGGCAAACCGGCTTCCTCGAGGAGCCTGAGCGTGTACCAGGCCGAGAGCGCCTGGGTCGAGGCGGGCTTCCAGACGACCGTGTTGCCCATCAGGGCAGGCGATGTCGTGAGGTTCGCCCCGATGGCCGTGAAGTTGAACGGGCTGATCGCGAAGACGAAGCCCTCGAGGGGGCGGTACTCCAGCCGGTTCCAGACACCGGCCGACGACTGCGGCTGCTCCTCGTAGATTCGTGTCAGGTACTCGGCGTTGAAGCGGAGGAAGTCGATCGTCTCGCAGGCGGCGTCGATCTCCGCCTGATGGACGGTCTTCGACTGGTTGAGCATCGTCGCCGCGGTGAGCGTCGAGCGCCACGGCCCGGCGAGGAGCTCGGCGGCGCGCAGGAAGACGGCGACGCGCTCGTACCAGGGCGTTGCGCTCCACTCGGGATGCGCGTCGCGAGCGGCTGCGATCGCGCGCTCGATGTGCGACGCATCTCCCTTTGCGACGTCCGCGAGCACGTGGTCGTGGTCGTGGGGCATCACGGCCTCGAAGACGGTCTTCGTCTCGACGCGCTCGCCACCGATCACGAGGGGGATCGAGGGCCGCTCGCCGGCTAGCTCCGCCAGCCGACGGCTCAGCTCGGCCCGCTCGGGCGAGCCGGGGGCGTAGGTCCGAACGGGCTCGTTGACCGCGGGCGGCGTGCGAAAGATGCCGGGCGCGGTCACGGGGCGATTGTAGAGTCGGGGTTGGTGGACGTGACGCGGCACCGCGACACGGTGAGGCACCGCTACGCGGTGGAGGGCTGGGGTGTCGGCGAGCTGACGGTGTGCGGGGACGTG
>JACDBY010000129.1 GCA_013694685.1 Actinomycetota bacterium | reverse complement strand
CACCGAGACCGGCGACGCACGACTCGTCCGGTACGTCGCGGTCGACGATGTCGGCACGGTCGTGAATCCGACGATCGTCGACGGGCAGATCCACGGCGGACTCGCGCAGGGCATCGCCACGGCGCTCTACGAGGAGGGCACCTACGACGAGGACGGCAACCTGCAGACTGCGAACCTCGTCACGTATCTCGTGCCGACGGCGGCCGAGCTCCCCTCGTTCGAGCTCGGTCGGACGGAGAGCCCGAGCCCGACGAACCCGCTCGGCGTGAAGGGCGTGGGGGAGACGGGCACGATCGCGGCCGCCCCAGCCGTCATCAACGCGGTGCTCGACGCACTCGAGCCCTTCGGCGTCAAGGACATCCAGATGCCGGCCACGCCCGAGCGTGTCTGGCGCGCAATCGAGGAGGCGAAGGCGTGATCCCCGCCCCGTTCGACTACGACGTTGCAGAGAGCGTCGACCACGCGATCGACCTCGTCGCCGAGGGTGGGGGAGACACGAAGCTCCTCGCCGGTGGTCAGTCGCTCATTCCCGCGCTCAAGCTGCGGATCGCGCGGCCGGCGAAGCTCGTCGACCTCGGACGTCTCGCCGACCTCGCCTACGTAAAGGACGACGGGACGCACATCGCGATCGGTGCCCTCACGCGCCACGCGACGGTCGCGAGCGACTCGCTGATCTCAGAGCACTGCGGAATCGTCTCGCACACGGCGGGGCAGATCGGCGATCCGCAGGTGCGCTCGCGCGGGACGCTCGGCGGGACGCTCGCCCACGGGGACCCGGCCTCCGACATGCCGGCGGTGATGCTCGCGGTCGGCGCCGAGCTCGTCGTGCGCAGCAAGGACGGCGAGCGGACGATCTCGGCGGACGAGTTCTTCACCGGTGTCTTCGAGACGGCGCTCGACGAGGGCGAGGTGCTCACCGAGGTGCGCGTCCCGAAGCTCGCGGGCTCGACCGGCTGGGCGTATGTGAAGGCTCACCGGCGGGCGCAGGACTGGGCGACGGTCGGAGTCGCAGTGCTCGTACACCGGGACAACGGGAACGTCGCCGGTGCCTCCATCGGTCTCGTGAACATGGGGGGCACGCCCCTTCGCGCTCGTGCGGCAGAGGACGCCCTGGCGGGCGGTTCGTCGGCAGCCGACGCGGCGGCGCTCGTCACCGAGGGGGCAGAGCCGCCGTCCGACCACGCAGGGTCGTCCGAGTACCGGGCGCACCTCGCAAAGGTCGTCGCCCGCCGCGCACTCGAGCAGGCGCTGAGCTAGAGGTTGGGGTGTCCGAGCGGACACCCCCAACCGCCCGGTGTCCGACTTCAGTCGGACACCTGAAGTTCGCTGGCGCGGGGCTCGTCCAGCACCTAGGGTCTGTGGAAGGGGCGGGTCGCCGCCCCTTCGTCTGCCACCGACATGATCGGGTTGTCGAGCGCGATCTCGAGCGCGATCTCGGGCGTCAGGTCGGGATCCTCGGCGATCAGGCGATGGGGAAAGACGTAGCGCGCCATGGCCCGGACGTCATCGGTCGTCACCGTGTCGCGTCCCTCGAGCCGGGCATTCGCCTTCGTCGCGCTCATCAGGTGGATCGCCGCACGCGAGCTCGCCCCCAGCATCATCCCCGGGATCACGCGGGTCTTGCGCGCGACGCCGACGACGTAGCGCGCGACCTCCTCCGGGACAATCGTCGCGTCGAGCTCGAGCCGGGCCTTGTCGAGACCGACGATCCCGAGCAGCGGCATGATCTCGCCGAGCATGTCCGGCGTGACGCCGGTGTGGGGCAGACGCAGCATGTCGACCTCGTGCTCCAGGTCGGTGTAGTCGATGTAGATCTTGAAGAGGAACCGGTCGAGGTTCGACTCGGGAAGCGGGAACACGCCTTCCTGCTCGAACGGGTTCTGCGTCGCGATCACGAGAAACGGGTCGGGCAGACGGTGGACGCGACCCTCGACGGTGACGCTTCGCTCGGACATCGCCTCGAGGAGCGCCGCCTGCGTACGAGGTGGTGTCCGGTTGATCTCGTCGGCGAGCAGGACGTTCGTGAAGATCGTCCCCGAGACGAACTTCATCTCGCCCGCGCGCATGACGTTCTCGCCCACGAGTTCGGTCGGCGTCGTGTCCGGTGTGAACTGGACGCGGTTGAAGTCTGCGCCGAGGACGTAGGCGGTCGCGCGCCCGAGAAGCGTCTTCGCGGTCCCCGGCGGCCCCTCGAGTAGGACGTGTCCGCGCGCCATGGCGGCGATCAAGAGGAGCTCGACTGCGCGGCCCTGCCCGACGACAACCTTGCCGACCTCGGCCTTCGCGCGCTCGCGCAGTTCGTTCAGGCTCACATACTCGTGCGTTATCGCCACGACGGGCGCCCTCCTCGCGTGTTTCCGGTCACCAGACGATAGTCGGCATCTCGGCGGGCGGCCTGTAGGCCGGGAGAACGGGTACTAGACTCGCGACGATGGGGAACTACTGGCAACGACCGCTCGGCGCGAAGTTGATCCTGCTGCTGACGCTCGCCTTCCTCGCGGAGACGCTCGCGCCGTGGCAGCGGGTCTGCGCCGTCACCTCGGAGGCAGGCGATCGGGTCTGCGGCTGGCGCACCGCCTACGAGGGCTCGCAGTTCGGCGTCTACATGGCGATCCTCGCGGTCGCGATCCTCATCTGGGAGTCGCTCCCGGTGCTCGCGCCGCGTCTCTCGATGCGCGGCTGGCCGACCGCGATCGTCACCGCGATCCTCGCAGTCGCGCTCGCTCTCGCGACGCTCGTCAAGCTCATCCAGGACAACGAGTTCCAGACGATCTGGGCCTGGATCGGTCTCGCGCTCGCGCTCGCGATCATGTTCATCGCCCTGATCCGCGTGCGCTACCGCTGGGGTCACCGTGGCCGCGACCGACCAGCGGATGTCGAGCCTGCGCCCACCTCCGGGCCACCGTAGTCGTGCATCGCCGCTATCCTTGGAGGACAACATACGGGGGCGACCAGGTTTCGACGTGGTCGGTTCTCCGGTCGAGCAGCGAGCCGAGGTCGCCGGTAGGCCTCGTAAATCAACCGGCACACAAAGCAAGTGCGAAGAACGATCTCGCACTCGCCGCCTAGTTCACTCTAGGTAAGGCGACGTCCCACCCGGTTCGGCCCGAGACCGGGAATGGGGCGCCAACGATCGGGCTCGGCACCGACGGAGAGCCAATCGCCGGAGGCGCGACAACGTAGGATGGCTGGCCCGTCGGTAGGTCGTCCGCGAACCGGCCGCCGGGCGAGAGCAAAGCGCGGACTACGCTCGTAGACGTTCGGTCGGTGCGGCCTCGGACGCGGGTTCGATTCCCGCCGCCTCCATCATCCCTGCAAATCGCCGCCTTCGGGCGGCATGCGCGGGCGAAGTGTTCCCCTGGCGAGCTACGACTCGTCGTCGCGCGAGTCGGCTTCTCGCGTCCGCGCCAATGCCTCCATCGCGCGCTCGAGGTCGCGCTGATCCTGGTGCCCGTAGATGCCGAGGGTGGTGGAGAGGTCGCTATGGCCGAGCGCCTGCGAGGCAGCCTCCACGCCGGCGACGCGCCTCATCTCGGTCGCGAACGTGTGCCGCGATCGGTGCATGTTCAGTCCCGATCGGACGCCGTGGCCGACAAGGCCGGCCTGCTCGAGCATCCGATACCACCAGCGGTGCACGGTGTTCGGGGCACAGCGCTTCTTCGGGTCGGCCCAGTAGACGCGGCGGTCGGGCGTCCGCTTCTCCGGGTAAAGAAGGAAATCGTCCGGCTCAGGAG
>JACDBY010000386.1 GCA_013694685.1 Actinomycetota bacterium | reverse complement strand
AAGTGGCGGACGGCGATGCGCTACCTGGTGGAGGAGGACGTCGCCTACCAGAAGGTCTGGCTTGAGCTGCAGGCGCTGGCGTGGAGCCAGCCCGGGCTGCGGGAACGGGTCGCGCGCGTCCACGGCGAGTGGCGCGGGGTACTGCTTGAGGCTTTCGAGCGGGCGCGGGTCGAGCACTCGATCGACATCCCCGTGGGCGTCCTCGTCACGCTTGTGACGACCTTCAACGAGGGCGTCATCCTCAATCGCGCCTCGGGCATCTCCGACGGTCACGCGGAGTTGCTCGAGTGGATCGAACGGTGGCTGGGTGATGGGGATCGCGGAGCGCAGTAGCACCCACGAGCAGTCGCGCGCCCGCTACCCCGACGAGGAGGGGTACGTCGAGCGTGACGGCGTCCGGGTCTTCTACGAGGTCTACGGCGAGGGAGAGCGGACGATCCTCTTCCTGCCGACCTGGGCGATCGTGCATTCGCGCGTGTGGAAGCTGCAGGTGGCGTACTTCGCGAGGCATGCTCGCGTCGTCACGTTCGATGCGCGGGGGAACGGCCGGTCCGACCGGCCGCGCGACCCGCGCGCCTACGACGAGCGCGAGATCGTCGCCGACGCGGTCGCAGTGCTCGACGCTGTCGGAGTGGAGCGTGCTGCAGTCGTGTGCCTCTCGAACGGAGCGCATCGAGCGCTGCTACTCGCCGACGGGTATCCCGATCGCGTCGAGCGGATTGCATTCATCTGCCCGGCCGTCCCGCTCGGCGAGCCGCTGCCTGAGCGGGCCGTGCACTCGTTCGACGACGAGCTGGACACGGACGAGGGCTGGGCGAAGACCAACCGGCACTACTGGCTACGCGACTGGCGCGGCTACGTCGAGTACTTCTTCTCTCGCTGCTTCACCGAGCCGCACTCGACGAAGCAGATCGAGGACTGCGTGGGCTGGGCGCTCGAGACCGATGCCGAGACGATGCTGCTCGAGTCCGAGTCCCGGAGGCTCGACGCCGACGAGATGCACGCGATATTCGGGCGCCTCGCGTGCCCGTCAGTCGTGATCCAGGGCGACGAGGACGCGATCACGGGGCCCTCACGCGGCATCGAGCTCGCGGCCGCGCTCGGGGCTCCGCTCGTCCTGCTCGAGGGCGCCGGGCATGTCCCGGAGGCCCGAGACCCCGTGCGGGTCAACTTGCTGCTGCGCGATTTCCTCTGCCCTCCGCCTCCTGCCGCCCGCTGGGTGCGCGGCAAATCGCGCCGAAAGCGCGCGCTCTACGTCTCCTCGCCGATCGGCCTCGGCCACGCTCGCCGCGACGTCGCGATCGCGCAGGAGTTGCGGAAGCTCCACCCCGACCTCGAGATCGACTGGCTGGCGCAGCACCCGGTCACGGTCGTGCTCGAGGCCGAAGGCGAGCGGATCCACCCTGCGAGTGCGCTGCTCGCGAACGAGTCGGTGCACATCGAGTGCGAGTCGGCGGAGCACGACCTGCACGCCTTCCAGGCGATCCGGCGCATGGACGAGATTCTCGTCGCGAACTTCATGCTCTTCCTCGACGTCGTGCGCGAGGAGAACTACGACCTCTGGATCGGGGACGAGGCGTGGGAGGTCGACTACTTCCTGCACGAGAACCCCGAGCTCAAGTCGGCCGCGTACGTGTGGCTGACCGACTTCGTCGGCTGGCTGCCGATGGAGGACGGCGGCGAGCGCGAGTCGTTCCTGACCGCCGACTACAACGCCGAGATGATCGAGCACATCGCACGCTTCCCGCGGATCCGGGACCGCGCGGTCTTCGTCGGCGACCCCGAGGACGTCGTGTCCGACTCGTTCGGCCCGAACCTTCCCGGCATCCGCGACTGGACCGAGCAGCACTACGACTTCGCCGGCTACGTCACCGGGTTCGAGCCCGTCGCGGACCGCGAGAAGCTGCGCGCGGAGCTCGGCTACGGGCCTCGGGAGAAGGTCTGCATCGTCACCGTCGGCGGATCGGGCGTCGGCGGTCACCTGCTCCATCGCGTCATCGACGCGTTTCCACGGGCGAAGGCGCACGTGCCTGAGCTGCGGATGATCGTCGTCGCCGGCCCGCGGATCGATCCCGCATCGCTTCACACGCACGAGGGCCTCGAGATCCGGCCCTACGTCAACGATCTATACCGCCACCTCCCGGCCTGCGACCTGGCGGTCGTCCAGGGCGGCCTGA
>JACDBY010000109.1 GCA_013694685.1 Actinomycetota bacterium | reverse complement strand
ATCGCGGGCGCGGGCGGTGCCGCTCATCTGCCGGGGATGGCCGCCGCGAAGACGACGCTGCCCGTGCTCGGCGTGCCAGTCGAGTCGAAGGCGCTCTCGGGGATCGACTCGCTGCTCTCGATCGTGCAGATGCCAGCGGGCGTGCCGGTCGGGACCCTCGCGATCGGCCGGGCCGGCGCGGTCAACGCGGCGCTCCTCGCCGCCTCGATTCTCGCCGGCTCGGATTCGGAGCTCGCTGGGCGCTTGCAGCGGTTCCGCGAAGCGCAGACCGCCGCCGTGCTCGAGCACCCCGATCCCGCGGCGTGAGACAACGCTTGTGTTGAATCGACACAAGCGTTGTCCGCAGTACCGGCCGTGACGCTCGTCGCCTGCATCGGCGGCGGGCAGCTCGGCCGGATGCTCGGGCTCGCCGGACTGCCCCTCGGCCTGCGGTTCCGCTTTCTCGATCCGTCGTCGGACGCCTGCGCGCGCGAGGTCGGCGAGCTCGTCGTCGGGGGCTACGACGACCCTGCGGCGCTCGACGACCTCGCGCGCGGTGCCGACGTCGTCACCTACGAGTTCGAGAATGTCCCCGTCGAGGCGGCAGTGCGCGTCGGTGCGCTTCCGCCGGCCGCCGCGCTCGAGCACGGGCAGGATCGGCTGCGCGAGAAGGAGCTCTTCCGCTCGCTCGGAATCCCGACCGCCCGCTTCGGGACGCTCGATGAGACAGGGCTGCCGGCGGTCGCGAAGACGAGGCGGCTCGGGTACGACGGCAAGGGTCAGCGGCGCCTCGACCGCGTCGGGCCGATCGCTGACGACGAGCTCGCCGAGGAGCTCGTCCGGTTCGAGCGCGAGCTCTCGATCGTGGGCGTGCGCTCGCGGGAGGGCGAGACGAGATTTTGGCCCGTCGCGGAGAACATCCACCGCGAGGGGATCCTGCGCGTGACGCGGGCGCCGGCGCGGGACGCGCCACAGGACGACGCCGAGGCGATCTGCGCGAGCCTCCTGGACGAGCTCGGGTACGTCGGCGTGCTCGCCGTCGAGCTCTTCGAGGTGGGTGACGGGCTCCTCGCGAACGAGCTCGCGCCGCGCGTGCACAACACCGGGCACTGGACGATCGACGGCTCCGCCACGAGCCAGTTCGAGAATCACCTGCGCGCGATCCTCGGGCTCCCGCTCGGGTCGACGGAGACGCGGGAACGGTGCGTGATGATCAACCTGATCGGCGCGGCCCCGGGTCTCGACGAGCTGCTCGCGCTCCCGCATGCCCGCGTCCATCTCTACGGCAAGGAGCCGCGGGCAGGTCGGAAGGTGGGTCACGTGACGCTGCTCGACCCGGACGAGGAGACCGTCGTGCGTGCCGTCGCCCTCGCAGACGCGGCGGATCTCGCCTAGCCCGTCTCCGGTGCGCGCTCCGGGCGCCGCCTTGCGTGAGGATGCGCTCGGAAGTAGGCGTCGCGCCGGTGGCGATCGGAGACGTGGGTGTACCGCTCCGTCGTGGCGACGTCCGCGTGGCCCAGCATCTCCTGCACGCTCCGGAGGTCGGCACCGCCCTCGAGGAGGTGCGTCGCGAACGAGTGGCGCAGGAGGTGCGGGTGGACGCGACCCGGCTCGAGTCCTGCGCGGTCGGCGAGCCGCCGGAGGATGAGAAACGCGCCTGCGCGCGTCAGCGCGCCTCCCCGCGCGTTCAGGAAGAGGTCGGGGCGATGCCGCCGGTCGAGGTGGGGGCGTCCGAGTGCGAGGTACCGGCGGACCGCCTCGACTGCCGGCCGCCCGAGCGGCACGAGCCGCTCCTTGCCGCCCTTCCCGACGACGCGAACGATGCGCCCCTCCAGGTCGATGGACGCCTTGCGCAGACCGACCGCCTCCGAGACACGAAGACCGGCTCCGTACAGGAGCTCGACGAGGGCGAGATCGCGCATCGGGCGGGGTGCCGTTCCCCGGGCCGCCTCGATCAGCCGCTCCGCTTCGGCCGGGGAAAGCGTCCGCGGAACCGTCCGGAGGCGGCGCGGCCCTGCGATGCCCGATGCCGGATTGTCGTCGCGAGTCCCGATCATCGTCAGGTGGCGCAGGTAGGCGCGCGAGGCCGCCAGGCGTCGGGCGATCGTCGAAGCGGCGCGACCGTCGGCCCGCATCGTGGCGAGCCACGCCTCGATCTGCTCCGTGGTCACTCCGCCGACCGGGCCATCGAGCGTCGTCGCCAACGACGCCAGGTCGCGCCGATATGCGTCCACCGTCCGCGGCGACCGGTGGGCCGCGAGGAGGAGCAGGTAGCTCTCGACGTCGGGGTCGTGGCGAACGCTCATCGCGGCGGGACCCGATTCGGCGGCGGCTCGCCACCTCCTCTGGCTCCGTGAGTCACGCGGTCTGTCCAGAACGGTGTCAGACACTTTTTCTGTCAAGGGGGAAACGGTGCCGATTGAGTGCCGATCAGTTCACAGGCACGCATTGTTAGGTGCTGTGCGGTTT
Source organism: Actinomycetota bacterium (assembly GCA_013694685.1). GTDB lineage: Bacteria > Actinomycetota > Thermoleophilia > Gaiellales > Gaiellaceae > Gaiella. Next base: position 1,875 of record JACDBY010000109.1, on the reverse strand, counting down.
GGCTCGGGGCGGCGCAGAGCGGCGCTCGAACAACGTGGCGAGACGGGACATGGCGGGAGAGGCCTCTTGACAGGAATAGGTGTCTGACACCGGTTCTACGAGCGGGGATGAGCACGGTCGTACACGCGACGCAGGCGGCGGGAGTCGACGTGGCTGTAGATCTGTGTCGTCGAGAGGGAGGCGTGGCCGAGGAGCTCCTGGATCGTCCTCAGGTCGACGCCGCCCTCGAGCAGATGGGTCGCGTACGCGTGTCGGAAGCGATGGGGGTTCGCGACGAGCCGACGCAGCGTGCTCGTGTCGAGCCGCCGACCCCTCGCCGAGAGGAAAAGCGCGTCGCACGCGCCGCGCGCCAGCGCGGGCCGGCCGTCGCGCAGCCACAGCCCGAGCCGCCAGGCGGCCTCCTCGCCGAGGGGGACGAGCCGCTCCTTCCCGCCCTTCCCGCGCACGTGGACGTGCTCGCGGTCGAGGTCGAGGTCGGAGAGATCGAGCCCCACCGCTTCCGCGGAGCGGAGACCGCAGGAGTAAACGAGCTCCAGCAGGGCGACGTTCCTGAGCGACAGCGGGTCGTCCCCCCGCCCGGACGCGGCCACGAGCCGCTCCACCTCCGCGAGCGTCGGGGTCTCCGGCAGCCGCCGCGGGCGTCGCGGAGCTAGCGCGGCCACCGGCACGTTCGCCGGCCCGACCGCGTGACGCATGAGTGAGCGGACGGCTGCGAGCCGGCGGGCAATCGTCGCCGCAGCGAGGCCGCGCCGCGCTCGCCCCAGCTCCGCCGTGTACGAGGCGAGGGCGCGAACGTCGACCTCGTCGAGCCTCAGCGCGTTGTCGCGCAGCCAGCGGCCGAAGTCTGCGAGATCCGAGCGGTACGCTCGCCGGGTCGCCTCGGCGAGCCCCGGGCTCGCGAGGAACCGCTCGATCGCCCGCGACGAATCCACGGCTACCTTGTTCTCTCCTCCCGCGACCGCTCCCCCTTGCGCATCCTCCTCGTCCTCGTCGTCACAGCCGCGCTCGCCGTCGCCGTCTATCCGGTGCTCTTCCCGAGCGTCGAGCTCGAGGCCGTGAGTCGCCCCGGCGCCGTCACGCTCGTCGGCGACTCGCTCAACGTCGGCATCGCGCCGTATCTGCGCGAGGAACTCGCGGACTGGACGATCGAGGCGCACGATCGCGTGGGACGTGGCACGGCCGAGGGAGTCGACGAGTTGCGGCGGCTCGGGCGGGCGCTCGCGCCGATCGTCGTCGTCAGTCTCGGGACGAACGACCCCGACGGCTCCGAGTCGCAGTTCCGGGCGCTCGTGGCCGAAGCGCTCGACCTCGCCGGCGGTCGATGTGTTCTCTGGGCGACGATCGTCCGGGACGGCACGCCGCGGACGGGCTTCAACGAGATCCTCGCAGACGCACGAGGACGGCAGGCGAATCTCCGGCTCGTCGAGTGGGCGGAGCTGGTGGAGACGGACGGCGCGGTGCTCGCGGCCGATCTCGTCCACGGGACAGGCGAGGGGTATGCGCGTCGTGCCGAGGAGACGGCCCGTGCGGCACGTGCCTGTCCGGAAGGCTGAGACGGTGCTCTACCGGGTCGTGCGGGCGACCGTCCCGCGGCTCCTCCGGCGCGTCTGGCGCCTGCGCGTCGAGGGAGCGAACGTCCCACCCGGCCCGGCGATCGTCGTCTCGAATCACGACTCGCTCGCCGATCCGTTCGTGCTCGGCACGGCGATCGACCGGCCGCTCCGGTACCTGGCGAAGCGCGAGCTCTGGCGCTACCGGCCGCTCGCCTGGGCGGTCGAGTCGCTCGGCGCCATACCCGTCTCGAGGCAGCGCGGCGATGTCGGGGCGGTCGAGGCGGCCGCCCGGGCGATGGCCGCCCGCGACACCATCGTGATC
>JACDBY010000088.1 GCA_013694685.1 Actinomycetota bacterium | reverse complement strand
TGCTCTTCGGGCTCGCACAGCTCCTCGCCCCTCAAGTCGGCGGCTCGCTCGCCGATCAGACCGGCGCGTTCACCTGGACGTTCATGCTCGCGGCCGCGGCTGCCGGGATCGGCACGTGCTTCGCGTGGAGGCTGCCGAGCCGGGTGTGATCGAACGACGGCGGGTCACGCCGGGAGGAGGGCAACGGCGCAACCGATGCCGGTCGCTCGCGCGAGTCCTTGGTCGAGTGTGATCAGGTCGCGCGGCGGTTGTCTCTTCCGACCCGGGCCTCACGCGGACGGATCGAACGGGCGATGCGAGACGACCACGCCGTACACCACGTGGTCGGCGGCGACGGCTGCCCGTTCCCGGAGCGGGCGTTGCGCGGGAGGTCGCAGACCGAGCACGGGCGCGACGACCCGCTCGAAGAACCCCCAGATGGCCAGGCCGAAGACCGGCCCGAACCATGCCCGGCTGCGCAGGGTGCGCGGGGTGAGGTCGTAGGCGATGCCCATACCAGCGCCGTAGCCCCAGTGGCAGACCTCGATCGCGGCGTCCCGGTAGCGCGGCGGAATCGGCGCGAAGAGCGCAGGCACGCCCTCGTCGGCGATCTCGTCGGGTGGCGGGCGGTCGACGAGCCCGAGCGAGAGGGTCAGCTCGCGCACAGCGCTCATAGCCATCGCGGCGACGGTGCCGCGCCATATGGCACCGGACAGGTCACGCCCGGCCTGGCCGCTCATACCGCGCCCTCTGCGCCGACGAGCTCGACGAGCTCCCGCAACACGTGGTAGGCGCTCGCATGAGCCTCCTGGATGCGCGGAATATGCGTCGAAGGAGAGACGATCACGTGATCGGCGAGCCCCTCGGCCGCGATCCGGCCGCCGTCGTAACCGACGAGCGCGACCGTCGCCAACCCGCGCCTGCGGGCCTCGGCGAGCGCGGCGACGATGTTCGACGAGCCGCCGCTCGTCGTGAGCGCGAGCGCGACATCGCCCTCGCGGCCGTGCGCGATGAGCTGCCGCGCAAAGAGCACCTCCGGGCCGATGTCGTTCGCGAGCGCGGTGAGGATGCCCGCGTCCTCGGTCAGGTCGACGGCACGGCGTGCCGGCCAGCCCTGCGGGGCAGCCCGGAAGTCCGCGACGACGTCCATCGCGTCGGTCGCTGAGCCGCCGTTCCCGAACGCGAAGAGTGTCCCGCCCGCGTCGAGGCTCTCCCTGACGGTCCGCGCGGCCGCGATGAGCGGCTCGATGCTGTCGTCCAGGGTCTGCCTGCGGAGCTCGCCGATCTCTTGTGCTTTCAGCAGGATCGATGCACGCACGTCGTCCACGACGCGCTCGAGATCGTGCTCCTGCTCGCCGAGGAAGGGGTAGAGGAAGCTCGAGGCGCCCGCGTCGTTCGTCGGCGCGGTCGAGCGGTCGGCAAGGAGGCCGCGGTGGTCGAGGAAGACGTGGACGAGCTCCCAGAGCACGTGGTAGACGGTCTCGACGAGCTCCTGCTCGACGAACGGGTCGTCGACGCCCGGCTCGAGCTCCCACTCGGCGCCGACCGGGGCGAACGCAATCGTCAACGCGCCCCGATTTTTCGCAACTGCTAGCGCCGCGCGGGCGTCGTCGCTCGCTTCCGCCTCGAAGGCGATCACGAGGTCGGCGGGCCCCGCGAGCAGCGCGATCTGTGCCGCCAGCGACCCGCCTTCGCTCGTGAGCGCGATCGCGGGGAGCGCTCGCTTGCCCACGATCACCGGGTGAACGAACTCGACTGCCACGTGCCGCGCGTCCGAGCGGGCCTGCGCAGACGCGCCGACCGCGAGCAGGCGGCCACCACGTGCGAAGCGCTCGGCCAGCTCGTGGCAGAGGCGCGCGAGGCGTTCGGACTCAGCTGCGAAGAGGCGCTCGTTCGCGAGGACGCGCTCGCGCGCGCGCTCGGCGACAATCTCCACGAACAGCAGACTCGGTACGGCGCCCGGGGTCATGTCGTCCAGTGTCGTGGGAACTCCTCCAGATCGAGCTGAGCTGGGACAACAGGTCGCTCGTGGACGAGCACGAGCTGCCACGAGGATGCTATGGCACGTCGAGAAGCGCGTGTCCCTTCAGATTCGTGCGCGCCAACGAACGTGCAAGGCGTCGGCGAGCCCGTCGCCAAGCAGGTTCAGTGCCAGAATCGTCAGGGCGAGCGCGATCCCCGGAAAGACGGACATCCACCGTGCGATCCCGAGGTAGGGCTGGGCCTCGGCCAGCATCGCGCCCCACGAGATCACGTTGCGATCCCCGACTCCGAGAAAGGCAAGCCCCGCTTCGATCAACGCCGCCTGGCCCGCCTGGAACGAGGTGTTGACCACGACGACCGGGACGACGAGGCCGAGGAGGTGGCGGGAGATGATCCAGAAGCTTGGCGCGCCCATCGAGTTGCTCGCCTCGACGAACTCTCGCTCCCGCAGCGAAATCGCCTCGGCGCGGACCAGACGGCCGGTTGAGGGCCAGAAGGTTGCTGCGAGGACGAGGGCGACGAGCCAAAGGTGGCCTCCGAAGAAGGCCGCGGCGACAAGGGCGATCAGGAAGCGAGGCACGACGAGCGTGAACTCCATGAGCTTGAGCAGGATCTCGTCGGCCAGGCCACCGACGTATCCGCCGCTGAGGCCGACGGCGGTGCCGATGGCCGCGGCGACGAGCGGGGCCACGATTGCGACCTTGAGCGTCGTGGCAGCACCGTCGAGAGTCCGCGTCAGGATGTCGCGGCCCAGCTCGTCGGTTCCGAACGGATGGGCGCGGGACGGCCCGGCGAGGATCGTCTCGCTCGTCTGAAAGGGATCACCGGCGGCGACTGCCGCCAGAATGGCGGTAGTGAGAACGCCGAGCAGGATGACCGAGCCGACGACGAAGCGCCGGGAGTGGAGGAGGTGCCGCAGACTCATCGGAAACGAGTCTTGGGGTCAAGCACCCGGTAGATCACGTCTGCCAGGAGATTCGCGAGCAGGACCAGCGTCGCGGAGAACAGCAGCAGCCCCGCGAGCATGGGCGTGTCGCGCGACAAGACCGAGTCGTAGAGGAGACGCCCCAGGCCAGGCCAGACGAAGACCGTCTCGACGAGTACAGCGCCAGTGAGGATGATCCCGAGGTACCCGGTGAGAACGGTCACGACCGGCCGCAGTGCGTTGGGAAGCGCATGCGAGAGCAGCACCCGTCGCTCCGACGCACCCTTGGCCCGGGCCGTCGTGACGTAGTCCTCGCCGAGCGCCTCGGCGGTCGCCGTGCGCGTGACGCGAACGAGGAGCGCGGCCAGAAGCAGCGAGAAGGTCGTGGCCGGGAGGACAAGATGGCGGACGAGGTCGACGATGCCGCCCGGGTCATCCGCTGACCGCATCCCCCCCGCCGGCAGCCAGCGCAGACGCACGGCGAACAATGCCACGAGCAGCTGGCCCAGCCAGAAGACGGGCAGGGAATACGCAACGAGTGAGAAGACGGAGATCGAAGCATCGAGGGCACCACCTCGACGCGCCGCAGCAATCACGCCGAACGTGATCCCGAGGAAGGCCGAGAGCACGAGCGCGGCGCCGGCAAGCAGGAGGCTCGCCGGCAGGCGGCTGAAAATGGCGTCCCGGACCGGCCTGCCCTGGATCAGGGAGAACCCGAGATCGCCCTGGGCTACCGACTCGAGGTACGAACCGACCTGATAGGGCAACGGCCGGTCGAGTTGAAGCCGCTCCCGGATCAGCTCGAGATACTCCGGGTCGGCGCCGGCCTGGCCCGCGAACACCTGTGCCGTGTCGCCGGGCGCGAGGCTTATCAGGACGAACGTCGCCGTTGCGACGGCTACGAGCAGCAGAACGCCCGAAATCAGCCGACGGACGAGAAAGACGGCGAACGAACCACGGGGAGACTCCATGGCTCTTCCGTCAGCGTCTACTCGAGGTTCCCTTTGTCCACCAGACCTTCTCCCCGAAGGCGAACTGCTCCTTGGACCCCGCGTTCCCGAAGCCTCGGAACTCTGAGCTTCGGTAGATCCAGGGGCCGATTCCATCCGCGATCGGAATCACGGGCACATCGCTCGCGAGCTTTCGCTGAAGCTTCCTGTAGATATCTCCTCGCTTTTTCTGATCGAGCTCCGCAACCGCCTGGTCGAAGAGCTTGTCCACCTCGGGGTTGCAGTAGCCAGACCCGTTCGTGAAGGGCGCCTTTACGTAGTTCGAGCAAACGTAGATGCGCTTCCAGCCGACGTCTGGATCCGCAGGATGGGTGAAGTTCGTGTACCCCATGTCGAAGTCCTTGTCGATGTACAGCCGCCGCACCCACGAGTTCATGTCCATCAGCCTGAGGTCGACAACGATGCCGACCTCGCCGAGCTGGGTCTTGATCAGCTCGGCCTGGCGGGCGAAGCCGGCGTCATAGATCAGCGACGTTCGGAACCGGACGCCGTTCGAGCCGCGGCGGATA
>JACDBY010000084.1 GCA_013694685.1 Actinomycetota bacterium | reverse complement strand
ATGCGGCGCCGTCCCGGCCGAGCGATCGGCGTCGCCCCCTCGAACGGGAGGCCCGACGCGTGGGCGAGCAGGTGCCGCACGGTCGAGCCGGGCGGACCGGCGGGCTCGTCGAGGTCGACGACTCCCTCCTCGGCCGCCACGAGCGTCGCGAGCGCCGTGATCGGCTTCGTGACGGAGGCGAGCCGGACAGTGCGCGCGGCGTCACCGTGTGTCGCGACGGCGCCGGCGGCCCGGGTCACGCCCGCTGCCGCGAACGGAACCTCCCACGCGTCCACCTGGTGCAGGGCGTCCACCGGCGCGATACTAGGCGCCCCCATGGAACGCCGACTCATCAGCGGGCATTCTCCGTACGAGCGCACGGCCGGCTTCTCGCGAGCCGTCGTCGCCGGTGATCGCGTCCACGTCGCGGGAACCGCGCCGATCCCGCCGGGCGGATCCGATCCACCGGTGGGCGCCTACGAGCAGGCGGCGCTCTGTCTCGAGATCATCGCCGAGGCGCTCGAGCGTGCAGGCTCGGGGCTGGAGCACGTCGTCCGGACGCGGATCTACGTGACCGACGCCGAGCACTGGAGCGATGTCTCCCGCGCGCACGGCGAGGTCTTCGCCGAGGTCCGCCCAGCTGCCACGTGCGTCGTCGCCCAGCTGCTCGATTCGAGTTGGAAGGTCGAGATCGAGGCCGAGGCCGTGCTCCGGTGAGACAGCTCGTGCCGCCCTCGATCACGGGTCGCGAGGACGAGCCAACGGCCAGCGTCCTCGACCACAAGTTCGGATCCGGCGACCTCTACACGTTGGGGGTCGAGGAGGAGTACATGCTCCTCGATCCCGAGAGCTTCGACCTCGTCCAGCACATCGAGACGGTGCTCGACGCGATCCAGGGCGACGAGCTCGCCGACCGGCTGAATCCTGAGCTGATGCAATCCGTGCTCGAGATTGCCACACCTGTCTGCGAGACCGCCGCCGACGTGATGCACGAGCTGACGACGCTCCGCGGCTACGTCTGCGACGTCGCGCGCGGCCAGGGCCTCAGGGTCGGCTCGGCCGGCACGCACCCGTTCAGCCTCTTCGAGCGGCAGCGGATCACCGCGAAGGACCGCTACCGGGTGCTGATCGACCAGCTCCAGTACGTCGCCCGGCGGGAGCTGATCTTCGGGATGCACATCCACGTCGCGGTCGACGACCCCGACAAGGCGATCCAGGTCGTGAACGGGCTCCTGCCCCAGCTCGGCCCTCTGCTCGCGCTATCGGCGAGCTCGCCGTTCTGGCGCGGCGAGCCGACCGGGCTCGCCTCGAGCCGGCAGATCGTCTTCTCCGCCTTCCCCCGCTCCGGCCCTCCGCCTCGTTTTCGCGACTACGCCGACTACACCGACGTCGTCGGCCAGCTCGAGCGCACCGGCTGCATCGCCGACTACACGCACATCTGGTGGGACATCCGCCCGCATCCGAAGTGGGGCACGGTCGAGGTGCGCATCTGCGACGCCGTCACGCGGCTCGAGGACGCAGTCGCGATCGCTGCGTACTGCCAGTGCCTCGTCAAGGTCCTTTCCGAGCAGTTCGAGGCGGGTAAGGAGATCCCGACGTTCCACCGCATCCTGACGAGCGAGAACAAATGGCTTGCGGCGCGCTACGGCCTCGACGCGCCGCTCATGGATCTGCCAACGGGAAGCCGGATCCGGGTTCCCGCCTCGAAGCTCGTCCGGCGCACCCTGCGAGAGCTCGAGCCACATGCGCGCGAGCTCGGCTGCGAGCGCGAGCTCGAGGGCATCCGGGAGCTACTCGACCGCGGCAACTCGGCAGAGCGCCAGCTGCGCGTCTTCAACGCGAACCGCGACATCGTGGAGGTCGTCCGGGCGATCGCCGACGCGACCGAGACCCTTCCGGGGTCTGTCCCCGCAGGGGACTGACCCCCGCGCGACCGGCGCTGATCTGCGACAGACCATCGCTCGTAGCACGGAGGACAGACCCCTTCGGGGTCAGTCCCCTAGAGCGGGTTCTCGTGCGCGTGGACGACGAACTCTCGCGTGTCGATGGTCGCGAGCTGCACGCCACCGAGCTTCGTCAGGATGAGCTGACGGCCCTGCACCCGCATCCGGACGTCGAAGAGCCGACCCTGGTTGCCACGCCAGGGAAGCTCGATGCAGAGCGCCTTCCCGCGCATGGTGTGGAGCGCGTGCACGAACGGGAGCCCACCGGGCTTCTGGTAGAGCGTGTACGCCCAGATGCCGTTCTGGGCGGTTGCCCGCGTGACGGGTGCGCCGGTCATGGCGCGGCCACCCTGCCGCGGGTCGATCACCGCTTCGCGCAGGAGCTTTCCTCGCGCCAGGTCGTAGGCGCGCACGCGATACGTCGGGCTGCCGGCCGCCGCGTGCTCGACGAGGTAGAGCTTCCTCCCGTCGGGTGACAGCGCGTCGTAGGACCAGGTGCCGCGAAGTGCGATCGTGCGTTGAAGACCGAGCGTCCGGGTCGAGAGCACAACGAAGCGCGACCTGCCTGCGATCACGTCCGGCGACGCGAGGACGAGCGAGCGGCCGTTGTGAGCCAGACCGCCGAGCGAGCCGTCGAACGCGACGAGCGGGATCCCGAGGATCCCCGTCAGCGAGCCGCGCCGGAGGATCCCGCCGTCGGCGTCGTAGGCCGTCACCGTGGTCTGCCCCGCACTGACTCGGGCGACGTACCGCAGCGAGGCGTTGTTGGAAGCGATTCCCTTTCCGCCGATCTGGACACCCGGCGACGGGCCGCCCTTGCCTGCGCCGGCGGCTCCTACCGCGACGAGCATGGCGACGAGGGCGTACAAGGCGACAGCGAGACGAGCGAGTGCGGGCATGGTGGGTACCTCCTTCTCCGTGTATCGATCCGTACACCGGCCCGGTGCCGGCGGTTCCCTGTCACGAGACGACGAGACACGCGTCGTGTGCAGCCCGGGCGACCTGCTCGACGCGCCGAACCCGCCCCCTTCGGTCGAGCAGCGCGAGAGTGCCGCGCCCGAGCGAGGGCGCAACCGCCCCCACCGTCGTCACGTCCGTCCCGTACGACGTGACGTTGTACGACCCGAGCGGGACGCGCGACTCGTTGAGCAGGACACCGTCGTGGGCGTGGAGTCGGACTGTGCCGTCGTCCCCGCTCGCGACGAAGGCCGTGCGGCCGCGGAACGCGACGTGCTGCGGCGGCGCGCCGGCGGCGAGCAGCTCGACCGGCCGTCTCCCGTCGCGCTCGTAGATCGCGAGGCGGCGCCGGTCGCCCGAAGTCACCCAGACATGGCTCCCGTCCTCCGAGCAAACGACATCGTGTGCGAGGAACGGAGGCGCGAGCGTGCGCACGAGGCGAGGCCGGCGGGGATCGTCGAGGTCGAGCACGGCAATGCGCTCGGCCTTCGTGCCGAGAGCGGTCCAGAGGAGCTCACCGTCGGGCGTGACGCCGATGTGGCGCGCGGGGCCGGGCACTGCAGTGCGCCAGAGGATCCGCCCGCGATCGATGTCAACGGTCACCACCTCGTTCCGGGCCGAGTCGGTCACATATGCAAGCACCGCCGCGCTCGGATCGGTGTCGGACGGCCAGCGGGTCGGGTGGACAGCCGTGTAGCGCGGTGCCCGGAGGCCCTCGATCACACGTCTAACTCTCAGCGTCGGTGCGTGAACGATCGTCAGGCGGCCGGACGCGGTGTTCGCGACGACGCCCCAGGTGAGAAAGGCCGCCTCGATGCTGCGCGGCCCTGGCAGGGTTCGAATGCGCCTGATAATGCGGCCCGTCGAGGCGTCGAGCGCGACGACATGCGACTCGAGGTCGGCCGTGACGAGCACGGTCGGCGTCCCACCGGCACCTCGGGCGTCGCTCCTCGCTGGGAGCGAGAGGGCGAGGGGCGCCGCGACGGCGGCGGTGAGGAGCTCACGTCGGTTCATGCCCAGGGTACGCGGCGCGGCCGGTGAGAGGTCCCGGGACCTCTCGATCATCGCTCTCCGTACTTCGGGCGTGGACCTCCACGGACTACCCATGCGTATGGTCCTGCGGTGGCGCGCGCAGGCCGAGACGAGCGCGCCTGGGTGCGAGGCGCCCAGCGCGGGTCCGCCTCGGACCTCGAGGCGCTTTTCGACGCTCACTGGCCCCGCGCCCACCGCGCGGCGTATCTCGTCGTCCACGACAGCGCGCTCGCCGAGGACATCGCGCAGGAGGCGTTTCTCGCCGCGATCCGGAACCTCGACCGCTTCGACCGCGGGCGCGCGTTCGGGCCGTGGCTGCATCGGATCGTCGTGAACCGCGCGATCGACGCTGCACGCGCGCGGAGCCTGCGCCGGGAGGCGGAGCTCACCGAGGGGGCCGCTGCCGAGGACGCGCGCGAGCCGGCCGATTCCACGGTTCTCGCCGCTCTCGCCGGACTGCCGCCCGAGCAGCGCGCCGTCGTCGTCATGCGGCACCTTCTCGGCTACACACCAGGCGAGATCGCCCGCGCGCTCGACCTCCCGCGCGGCACCGTCAACTCGCGGCTCCGGCGGGGGCTCGACGCGATGCGGAGCGAGTTGTGAGACGCGAGCTCGCGCAGGTACCCGT
>JACDBY010000066.1 GCA_013694685.1 Actinomycetota bacterium | reverse complement strand
GACCGATCCCCATCACCATTCGACCGCCGGAGATGTCGTGAAGCGTCGCGTAGAGGCTCGCGAGGACGGTGGGCTCACGTGTCCCGGGGTTCGTCACGAGGTGCCCGAACTTCATCCTCGAGGTCGCTTGGATCGCAAGGGTGAGCAGCGGAAACGACTCCTGCCAGAGATAATGCGAGTCGTAGGTCCACCCGATCTCGAAGCCGTGCTGCTCGCCGAGCGCCATCAGCTCGACGAGGCGGCTCGCGGGCGGGTCGGGTAGGACGGTGACGCCGAAGCTGAGTGCCATCTGGACCTCCGTCGGGTGCGAAGGATCCAGTATCGACCCCCGCCACGGGCGGCGCCAGAGGGAACCGTCCGAGGGACCTCGGACGCGGGAACGGACGTCACACCTCCGGCACGATCACGACATCCACGCGTCACGAACTCGGCGATAACCTGGCATCAGGGCACCAGGGGTGCCCCTGGGGGTGGTTGTAGGGGATCCCCGGGCGGCAGGCACGCCCGGAGAGCCTGGTGCCTATGCGGAGCTCTCCAAGATGACTTGCCTGCTCATCGCGGCGCTCACCCGCCGGCGACGTGGCCGATCGTCTTCGTCGTCAGTCGGTCGAGCGCCTCGACCGCGAGCTCCAGGTGCTCGCGCTTCGTGTCCTCGAGCTTCGTGTGCGAAAGACCCCGGAGGCTCTGGACGAAGACCATCACGGTGGGGATCCCCGAGCGCGAGACCTCGGCCGCGTCGTGGAGCGGGCCCGAGGGGAGCCGGTGCGTGGAGCCGGCGACCTCGACGATCGCCTCGTCCGCGAAGGCGAGGAGCAGCTCGTCGAAGAGAATCGGCGCGATCGACCAGATCCGCTCCCACTCGACCTCGATCCGCTCTTCGGAGGCGAACATCCGGGCGAGCTCCTGTGCACGGGCGAGCATCGAGGCGAGCTTGGCCGCGTCGAGGTGACGCTGGTCGAGCAGCTGCTCCGCGGTCTCGACCACCGAGGTCACGATGCCCGGCTTGCAGGTGACGCCACCCGAGGTGCAGACCGCGCCGCCGCCCGTCTCACGGGCGACGTCGCGGATCGCAAGCGCGAGCTTTGCGGCGCCGGCGAGGGCGTCACGCCGCTCGGCCATGGGCGTCGAGCCCGCGTGCGCGGCCTGACCCTTCCACGTGACCCGCGACCGCTCGACGCCGAACGTGCCGAGCACGGTGCCGAGCGGCAGGTCGAGCGACTCGAGCACGGGGCCCTGCTCGATGTGGAGCTCGAGGTAGGCGGCCGCCGAAGCGAGCTGCGCGCGGGACTCCTGCGCGCGTTCGAGATCGACGTCGAAGACGGCGAGCGCGTCGGGGAGCGTGACACCGTCCCGGTCGACGAGCTTCCGGAGCTCGTCCTGGTCGGTCATCGAGCCTGCCGCCGCGGACGAGCCGAAGAGCGAGCGACCGAAGCGCGCTCCTTCCTCGTCGGCCCAGTCCACGAGCCGCATGGTCACCGGAGGCGTGCCGTCCTCGGCGATCCGGCGCACCACCTCGGCGCCCGCGAGCACGTTCAGGCACCCGTCGAGCCAGCCGCCGTTCGGCACCGAATCCATGTGCCCGCCGAGCAGCACCGCCCGCTCGGAGACGCCGCGGAGCGTGTACCAGTCGTTCCCCGCCTCGTCGCGTTCGACCTCCAGGGGCAGATCGGCGAGCGTCTCGGCGAGCCAGGCGCGACCGCGGGCCCAGGTGTCCGTCCAGGCGACGCGCTGCGCGCCGCCGCCGTCGCCGGTCAGCGAGCGGAGCTCGCGGAGACGAGCGACGACGCGGGAGGGATCGAGGGACACGGCGTCGAGCCTAGCCCCACTCCGGTTCGGCTGGCAAAGCGGATCGCCCCTGTGGTACGGAATAGCGCGTGCGCGGGGTCATGAAGCGGGTCGGGACTGGGGTCGCGGTGCTCGCGGCCCTCTGCGGTCTCTACACGGGCTACCGGTGGCTCTGGATGACGACGGGCTGGACCTGGCCTTTCGTCGTCGACGACATCACGATGCCGTCGCTCGACTCGATCGTCGGGGCGCTGTTCGATCCCGTGCAGACGGACGGCCAAACGCTCCTTTCCCTCCTTGTCGAATCCTCGCTGTTCACGGCCCGCGAGGCGGCGCTCGGCTTCGCGATGGGGAGCATCGTCGGCTTCGCGCTCGGCGCCGTGATCGCGCGGTTCGTCGTGCTCCAGCGCGGTCTGATGCCGTACGTCGTCGCCTCGCAGACGATCCCGATTCTTGCGATCGCGCCGATGGTGGTCGTCGGTCTCGGCAACATCGAGATCGCCGGCTGGACTCCGACCGACTGGCTCCGGGTGTCGGTCATCTCCGCCTACCTCACGTTCTTTCCCGTGACGGTGAACACGGTGCGCGGCCTCCAGTCAGCCGACCCGCGGGCGGTGGAGCTGATGCGCTCGTACGCGTCCAACGAGTGGGGGATCTTCTGGAAGCTGAGACTGCCGTCGGCCCTGCCGTACCTGTTCGGAGCGTTCCGGGTCGCTGCGACCGTGAGTGTCGTGGGTGCGATCATCGGCGAGCTGCCGTCGTCGATCCAGGACGGGCTGGGTGGCGCGATCATCAACTTCAACCAGTACTACGTCCTCAACCCGCAGAACCTGTGGGCGACGAATCTCGCCGCCGCCGCGCTCGGAATCGCATTTTTCCTCGTCGTCGTGGCGGTCGAGAGACTCGTGGTACACCGTCCTCCGGAGCGCTTCGCATGACCACGCCCGAGACCGTTGTCTCGCTCGCAGGCGTGACGAAGACGTTCCCGAAGGGTGGCGTGACGGCCGTCCAGGACATCGACCTCGACGTCGGCCGCGGAGAATTCATCTCGCTCATCGGCCCATCGGGATGCGGCAAGTCGACGCTACTCCGGATCGTCGGGGATCTCGTGTCGCCGTCGGCCGGGACCGTGAGCGTGAACGGGAAGCCCGCCGCGCGCGCACGCCTTGATCGCGACTACGGGATTGTCTTCCAGGCTGCTGTCCTCTACGACTGGCGGACGGTCACCAAGAACATCGCGCTCCCCCTCGAGCTGCTCGGATGGAATCGCACGACGCGCCAGGCGCGCGTCGCCGAGATGCTCGAGCTGGTCGAGCTGACCGGCTTCGAGCGCCACTACCCATGGCAGCTGTCGGGCGGCATGCAGCAGCGGGTGTCGATCGCCCGTGCTCTCTCGTTCGAGCCCGCGCTCCTGCTGATGGACGAGCCGTTCGGGGCGCTCGACGAGATGACCCGCGAGCGCCTCAATCTCGAGCTCCTCCGGATCTGGGCGGAGACGGGCTCGAC
>JACDBY010000064.1 GCA_013694685.1 Actinomycetota bacterium | reverse complement strand
GTGCGGATCGGTTCCGGGCTCATCGTGTGCGCGGCGATCGCAGGCGCGATCGCCTTCGCGGCGATCGAGCCACGGCTCCACTCGTCGTTCCCGTCGCCGATCGACGACTGGAGCGCGATCCGCGACGCGCCGCGCCAGCTCCGCGAGGTCGCGCGGCTGGGCAACCCGGAGGAACAGCGCTATCGACCCGGATTCGTCGTCTGGAACGCGCTCCAGTGGCACACCCTAGACGCCCCGAGAGGCTTTGTCGGCCCACAGGTCTGGGGGATGCTGCGCTTCGCGATCCTCATCGTCGGCGTTGCGCTGCTGACGGCCGTGGTCGTCGCGCCGCAGGGGCTCGGCAGCCTCTGGCGCGACCCCGGGCGCCTGCTTGTCGTCGGGGTCCCCGTGGCTGCTGTGACGGCACCGTCCCTCGCGATCGACCTCGCGCGCTACGGCCCGCAGGAACCGCTCCTCGTCGGCTGCCTGGCGCTCGGGGCGGTGCTGCTTCTGCCCGCAATCGACGCGCTGCTCGGCTCGCGCGCGGTCGGCGCGCGACACGTCGCCGCGTTCCCGGCCGGACTGGTCCTGTGGGCCTTCGGCGTGCTCCAGAAGGAGACGTCGCTCTGCGTCCTCCTGCTCGCGCCGTTCCTCCTCCCGGCGGTGCGCGCGCAGCGGTCGCGCTGGCTCGACCTCGACCGGCGTCGCCGAGGTGGCGTGATCGCTCTGGCCGTGGCGATCCTGCTCCCGTTCGTCCCGATGCTCGTCCGGACCGCGCAGCTCGCGCTCGCGGAGGAGCGTCTCTACGGCGAGTTCGCGGCGGCGAAGCCTTTCGCGGATCGGCTCTCCGACCAGGTCACGCGCATCAGCGAGGTGATGCATTCGCACCTCCCGGGGACGATCGTCGTCGTCGCGATCGTGCTCGTCACGGTTGCGGCCTGGAGGCGGGGGATCGACTGGCTCTCGGTCGGGCTCCTCGTCTCGGGATTCGCCTTCGCGGTCTTCGCCGCGGAAGCCGGTGTCGTCGCGAGCAGGTACTACCTCCCGACGATCGTCCTCGCCGCGCTCGCGCTCGCCCGGGCGGCGGTCGCACTGGGTGCGAGCACGGTCACGCTCGCGGGCGCGACGCTCGTGACGCTCGGAGCGCTCCAGGCGATCGACGCTCGTGGCTACGTGGAGGAGTGGGTCGCGACCGAGCAGGCGCGTGAGGTGCTCGTCCGCGAAGCCGCGGCCCGCGTCGCCGGCGGGTGCGACGTGCGCTACACGGGTCTCAACGTCGAGCTCGTGGAGGCGGTGCCCGTGCTCGTGCCGCTCGCCGCCGAGACCCCGCGCGACTGCGGGGAGGGTGAGCGATTCGTCGTCGTCATCGACCCCGGTGGGCCCGGCACGGAGTCCCCGCCGGACGACCCGATCCTCGCACCGTGCAGACCAGAGCCCCAGCCGGTCTGGAGCTCGGAGGTGGGCAAGATCGTGCGCTGCACGACCTGAAGGGTCAGGGACTCCCCGCCGCGCGCCAGACGGCGTCACACAGCTCGCGAACGCACCCGTGCCCACCCGGCCGGTCGAGAACCCAGCGCGCGAGCGGGACGACCTCCGGCCAGGCGTCTGCAGGCACGACCGGCAGGCCAACGCGCTCGAGGCAAGGAACGTCGTTGACATCGTTTCCCATGTAGGCAACGCCTCCCAGCGGAACACCTGCCCTCGCCGCCTCCTCAGCGAGGGCGGCTGCCTTGTCGTCGAGACCCTGTCGGCTACGGATACGCAGCTTGGCCGCACGACGCGAGACGACCGGATTCGGCTCGGTCGAGAGGATGAGGTACGGGATCCCGACGGCGTCCAGCCGCCGCAGGCCGATCCCGTCGCCGCGCCAGCAGGCGACCGACTCGGTCCCATGCTCGTCGACCCAGACGCGGTTACAGGTGAAGACGCCGTCGAAGTCGAAGACGACGAGCCCGAGCGCGCGTAGCTCCTCGTCGGGCGGTCGCCTCACGAAGCGGCAGCCGCGCTCGTAGTCGACTCCGCCGGCGGTGCCCCGCGCGGCGGGTCGACGTCGGCGGCGAGAATCGCCTCGTCCTCGACCAGCGAGCGGGTGAGGGTCGAGCCGAGCAGCCGGTCGAGCTCGTATGGCGCGAGACCGCCGTCCGCAGGAGACTTCGCGACGAGGTCGCCGTCGGCCAGCACGTGGCCCGCCGGCAGCGCGCGCACCGCGACGAGCTTCTTGCCCATCCTCTCGAGCGGCTTCGCCTCGCTTGCGAGCGGCCGCTTGCTCCCGTCGCCGATCGCGGTCGGAATGCGGCGCAGGTCGCGGACCAGCCGTCGCATGCCGTCCGGCATGAGCGAGAACGCGTGATCGGTGCCCTTCGCCGCGTGACTCGACGTGAAGTGCTTCTCGATCACGCGGGCACCCAGCATGTACGCGACGGTCGACATCGCGATCCCGTCCTGATGGTCGGAGAGCCCGATCACGAGCTCCGGGTAGCGCTCGCGATAGGTCGTGATGACGCCGAGGTTCAGCTCCTCGACGGCGGCGGGGTACGCGGCCGTGCACTGGAGCAGGCAGAGGTCCTGGTTGAGCGGGAGGATCGTCTCCACGGCCCGGTCGACGTCCTCGAGCGTCGCGCCACCGGTCGAGACCACGAGCGGCTTCCCGAGCGCCGCAACGTGCCGGAGGAGCGGCGTGTTCCGCAGGTCGCCCGAGGCGAGCTTGTACGCCGGCACGTCGATGGCGGCCAGGAGATCCGCGCTCGCCTCGTCGAACGCGGTCGCGAAGAAGAGGAGACCGAGCTCGCGTGCGCAGGCCTGGAGCTCGACGAACGCACCGCGGTCGAGCTCGAGCGCCTCCCGGTGGGCGCCGTAGGTGGCGCCGAAGCTCGACTCGTTGTCGTACGGGGTCTCGTACAGCGCTCGGGTGAAGAGCCGACGGTTGTCCCGCTTCTGCAGCTTCACGGCGTCGACGCCGCTCTGCTTCGCGAGGACGAAGAGCTCCTGCGCCTTCTCGACGCTCCCCTGATGGGTGTGGCCGATCTCCGCGATGACGAAGCAGGACGTGTCATCGGCGATGCGCCGGCCGTCGATCGCGAGCTCGCGCATCGCGCGATCGTACCGCTGCCCTCGGGCGTCTTCGAGCCAGGAGAATGTGTTGTCCTGCCGAAGGAAACGGGCGCGTTGCCATCGACCCTGACGATCCTCATGCCCGTCTTCAACGAGCTGTCCACCGTCGAGCGGGCGATCGACGACGCCCTCACGGCCGAGCTGCCGGTCACCGGACGCCAGCTCGTGCTGATCGACGACGGGTCGACCGACGGCACGCGCGAGCTGCTCCAGGGGCGCGACTGGCCGGACAACATGACGCTCGTCCTCCACGACCAGAACAGGGGAAAGGGCGCGGCCCTCCAGACGGGCCTGCAGCACGCCACCGGAACCTGGGCGGCGATCCTCGACGCCGACCTCGAGTATCGCGCGTCGGATCTCGGCCCGCTGCTCGAGCCGCTGCTCGAAGGGCGTGCGAACGTGGTTTTCGGAACACGATCGTGGTCGAGCCACTCCGCGTTCAGCTTCTGGTACGTGATGGGCAACAAGGGCGTCACGCTCGCGACAAACGTGATCTACAACTGCTTCATCTCCGATGTGATGACGTGCCACAAGGCGATGAGCACGAAGCTCTTCCGGTCTCTGAGACTCCGTGAGCGCGGCTTCGCGATCGAGCCGGAGATCGCCGCACGCGTGCTCCGTTCCGGCGAGCGGATCTACGAGGTGCCGATCTCCTACGCGGCCCGCACGCGCGAGGAGGGGAAGAAGCTCACTTCGATGGACGGCATCCGGGTGCTGCGGACGCTTCTGCGCTGCCGCGTCGACTGACCTCGGCGTAGAGCTCGATCGTGGCGCGAGCGGCCGCCTCGGTCGAGAACCGCTCGGCCGCGGCCCGCCGCGCCGCCTTGCCCGCCGCCCTCCGGAACGCACGATCGGACAGGACGCGCTCGAGCGCCTCCCGTAACGCGGTCGGGTCGCGTGGCTGGACGAGCACGCCGGTGACGCCGTCCTCGACCGCGTCGAGGAGACCGCCCACCGCGGTCGCGACAACGGGTCGGCCATGGGCCATCGCCTCCCGGACGGCGACGCCGTACCCCTCGCGTCGCGAGGGGGCTACGAGAGCGGACGCACGTGCGTACCATGGCCCGAGCTCGTGCGGTGGAACGAACCCCGCCGCCTGCGGGAAGAGATGCCGCAGAGGCCCGTCGCCGACGACGACGAGCGGCAGGCCGCGGGTGGCCTCGGCGAGCTCGACGACGCCCTTCTCCTCGGAGAGCCTCCCGACATAGAGCACGTGCGGCGGCTCCTCCGGCGGACCAACCTCGGCGGGGAGCATCACCCCGCTTGGGATCACGCGGACGTCGCGCGCACCGAGCGCGCGGGCGTCGGCTGCGAGCGCGCCGGAGGCGCAGACCACGGTCGCGGCGCGCCGGAGAAGCCGTCGCGCCACCGGTCTGGCGTACCGGGCGAGAGCGACGTCCGAGCCCCAGAGCTGGAGGACGAACGGCTTGCCGGTCGCGAGCGCCGGAAGCGCGCTCGGGAGCCAGTGCGCGTGGACGACGTCCGCGTTGCGTGCCGCCCGCCGCGCCGCGCGGGCGAAGCCGGCGAGAAAGAGGGGGAGCGCGAGTGCCTTCCAGGGCGCGCGCCGCAGGTTGCCGACGATCCCGTGACCGAAGGCGATCCCGTAGTGTCGGAAGTCGGCGGGCGACACGACCCGTACGTCGATTCCTCTGCCCTCGAGCGCCAGGACTGCGTCGCGAACGAACGTCCCGGCGACGTCGTCCGCATGGCGCGGGTACGAGGTCGTGAGGACGACGACTCTCACCGGGGCTCGCGGAGATGGTGCGCGAGGGCGGCCGGCGCCGCGATCATGAGCAGTGCGAGCACGTAGAAGTAGTAGAAGGA
>JACDBY010000024.1 GCA_013694685.1 Actinomycetota bacterium | reverse complement strand
GCGATGTCGATGCCGCGGGCAACAAGACGGTCGCGCTGCATCGCCGCGAAGGCTCGATAGTCCCCGATGATCTCGGCGATCGGATCAGACGTCGCCACGTGGCATCCTCCTCCGCCATCGTACGAGATTGCACGGCCAGCAAGTCCACCGTGTCGTGGACGAGCCTTCTACTTAGTCGCGGGAAGGTCCGCGATCGTCGACCAGGTTGAGATGTCCGTAGTTCGGGCTGGGATAGTTCGGGATCATCAATTCCTGGTAGCAGAGGGCTCCGTTGCCGTTCTGGTCGACAGATTCGGCAACGCCCGGCGGCATGTTGGGTCGCAGGTCGCGGATTTCTCCGATTGTGGCCCACGTGAAGGCGGCGCCGCAGCCGCCGTTCGGCGACGCAGCCAGGCTCGCCGCCCCTGGTGCCACGAATGCGAGGGCGGACACTGAGCCGACGACGGCAGCTCGGCGAAGGAAGCGGTACATGATGACCTCCAAGAAATCGTCTGGCGGCTTCGACGTGCCCGCCTCTCTTATTTGCTTCCCGACGGTACTGCGGCGTTCCCGATGGAACATCGGGAGCGGTTCCCTATCTTGCGGGGAGCAGCTCCCCATCTTTGAGACCGAGCCGAGCCGCTTCCTCGGCCGCGGCGGCACGGGTCGGGACGGCGAGTTTCCTGAGGATCGCCGAGACGTGATGGTCGACGGTCTTTGCCGAAATGACCAGACGTTCGGCGATGTCCGCGTTCCTCATTCCCTCAGCGAGGAGCGCGAGCACGTCGAGCTCGCGGGCGGTCAGCCCGGCGGGGTTGCGGCGGGTATTTCGCCGCTGGCCGCGCGGGATGCTTCGGACGCCCATGCCCCGGAGGCGGCGCGCGACCTTGATAGCCATCGGGCCGGCTCCGAGCGACTGGAAGATCGTCAGTGCTTGGCGGAGGGCCTCCTCTCCTTCCGCCTCGGCAAGAGCGAGTGCTTCGTGGTAGGGAGAGCTGATCGAATGCCACGCTGAGGCGGCCTCTTGGTACCGGCCGGAAGAGTGAAGAACGTACGGCTTTGCTGAGCCGACCGGCAATCGCGGCGGACCACCGGCCTTCCAGCTCCAGAATCCGAGCTCGCCTTGCCACCATGGATCGATGCTCACCAGGTTCAGGCCGATCTCAGCCTCAGTCCTCGCCCGAGCCATGTCTCCTTGGAGCCATGCCGCTTCGGCCCGGGCGGCATAGAGGGGGCATTGCTCCTGGGCCTCTCCTCGTGGGCCGGCGAGAGCGAGTGCCTCATCGAGGAGCGGCCAGGGGTCGCCGTCACCACGGCGAGCTCGCAGCCGCCCGAGCAGGGTGAGCGCCTTCGCGCGGGTGAGGCGCGCAGAGCGCCCCTCGACGAGGAGACCGCCCGCTAGCCGCGCCGCTTCCTCCCAGCGACCGCGCTCCAGTGCGATCTCGGCCAAAACGCCGAGGAGGCGACGGCGGAACAGGTCGTGGTCGGGATCGTGTTCGGCGAGATAGGAGATCGCCTCGTCCCGATAGCGGTCGGCAACCTCGTATCTCCTCGTGTCCCTCGCCGCCTCGACGAGGTTGATCAGCGCGCGGGACGCGTCCTCGCTGAGTCCCGCGGCCTTCGCTCGATGCAGGCTCTCCTCGACCTTCGCCCATCCCCCTTCCATTCCCAGAAAAATCTCGGCGACGCCGATCGTCGTCAGCGCGTGCACGCCCACCGGCTCATCGCACAGCCGCTCGGCCAGGCCCAGCGCACGCTCGCCCCACGAGAGCGTGACCGCATCGTCGCTGCCGCGAACAAGAAGGCGCTGGGCGAGCGTCGCGTAAGCTCGCGCAAGCTCCCGGTCGGGCGCTGAGGCGCGCCCGAGGAGCTCCACCGCTCGCTCTGCGGCCTCGACAGCCCGGTCGCCGTCGGCTGCGAACCAGAGCATGAGCGACAGCGATTGGAGGCAAATCGCTTCCCGACGGGCATCGCCCAGACGCCTCCAGCATTCGAGCGCCTCCTGCTGGGATACCAGCGCCGCGTCCACGTCGTCGATCGTCAGACACTCACGACCGTGGCCTTCTAGGAGGGTCGCCCGCGACCGCGCCTCCAGGCGTCCGCCGAAACGTAGAGCGGCCGCATAGTGCGCCGCAGCTTCGCGATGAGCGCCCAGCCCGGCAGCGCGCTCTGCCGCAGCCGGAGCCAGCACCAGGACTGCCTCCGCATCGCCCGCTTCGACTGCATGGTGAGCCAGCTCGGCAGGATCCGCCGCGCCCAGCCGGCATAGTGCTTCCAGCGCCCGCCCGTGCAGAGCAGCGCGGTCGCCTGGAGCCAACCCGTCACGGACGGCCCGTTGCGCGAGCTCATGCCGAAATCGGAGAGCACCGTTCTCCATCTCGAGCACGCCGCGAGCGACACACTCCGCAAGCGCGGCCTCGTCACCGGGAGCCATCCCGGAGAGCAGGGCCGGCTCGCACCGCTGCCCAAGCACCGACACTGCCCGTAGCACATCCTGGGCGGACGGTGACAGCCGGGCAACGCGCGCCAAGACAGCATCGATTATCCCGGCCGGCAGCTCGTCGCCCCCTGCGGCGAGCACCTCCGTGACGAAGAACGGATTCCCCATCGTCGCGCGGTGAATGGCGACGGCATCCATGCCACTTTCGGCGGCGAGAGCTGCCACCGCATCGACCGACAGCGGCGGTAGCCGCAGCTCCGTGACGACACCGGCAGGCAGATCTCCGAGGGCGATTCGCAGTGGGTGCCCGCCTCCGACCTCGTGATCGCGATACGTGCCGATCAGGAGGACGGGGAGATTGCGAAGCCGGCGGCCGACGACACGCAAGAGGTCGAGCGTCGCGTCATCGGCCCAGTGCAGGTCGTCAAAGACAATCAACCCCGGCATGTTGCCGGGCTGCCTGAGCTGCGCCAGAAAAGCCTCGAAAACGCGATTGCGGTTCCCGGAGTCGAGCGCTCCTCGTAGCGGCCCCTTGACCTTCTCGGCGATGTCTACCAGCGGCGCAAAGGGGCGCGCGGGTACGACTGGATCGCACGAGCCCCACAGGGCCGGCAGCCCACGGGCGCTCTCCCCGCAGAACGCTTCGACGAGCGCCGTCTTCCCGATCCCCGCCTCGCCGGCGACGAGCACCAGGCGTCCCCGTCCCCGTCGGCTTTCGACCAACAGGTCGGCCAGCTCGTCAAGAAAAGGCTCTCGTTCCAGCAGCTTCACCCACGGATCGTACTCCGGTTCCCATGCGCGGAGTTAGCGCCGAGCGGGCCATTCGGCCTGGCGATCATCGGCACGTCAACGCGCCAGCGAGCAGAGTCAACGAGCGCAACCGCTGCCGCCGGCCTTCGCCGCGTTCCGCCTATCCCTCTCTTTGGGTCATTCGCCTAGTTCCTGCTCAGGAGGTACCTCGTTTCGTCTCCGGTGACGAACGCCCCTTTGGCGTCCACTGCGCTTCCCCGCTTCACACGCCGTGCCCGGTCCCGATCAGCTCCGACAACGCGGCTTCATCGGCTGCACCACCGCGCGATGACCTGCGTAGATAGTCCATCCCCTTCTCGTCCTCGAGCAGATCGCCGACGACCTGCTCGGCCGTCGTCCTCGTAAGTCCCAGCTGTCGCGCTCGCTGTCCTTCGTCAATTTCCTGGCAGGAACCGACGAGCCGGTGCGCCGCGACGAGCGAACTACCCTCCGGCTGCGTCCGCCACGCCCTACATCGCGCTTCGGGACGTGACCGGAGAACGTGCTCAAGCGCAGCGGGTCACGTGCAGCGTCTCTGGTTGCAGAGGGGGAGGAGACCGTCCCTCCCCCTCTGGCATGCGCCGCTGCCGCGGCAGCCCTTGCTGCTCGCGCCTGCGGGCTACTTCGCCGTGAGCGCGTTGCAGATGGATTCCGTGGGATCGCCCGCTCGGGTAAGGCTGCCGCGCGCGAACACGTCGGCGATCTGGTCGTCCGTGAAGTCGACGAACGGTTCGCCGTCGGGGCCGAAGCCGACGACCGTTCCCGACAGGACGACCACCCCCGCCTCGGCTGGCTCGCCGGGATGGTTGACGATCGTTCCCGTCGAGCGGTAGACGGCGGGACCGCCGATGGTCGCGCCCCCGGGATAGATGAACTCCTCCCTCGGCAGCCAGGAGAAGCGGTACGACGTCCCCATCGTCGGCGCGGTGTAGGTGACGAACGCGCCGGGGGTGGAGTACGTCTCCCGCAACAGGCGGCCGGCCGAGTCGTACTGGAGCGTCACGTTCAAGTATCCCTCGCCCTGCACGTAGACGTCGAAGCCGCACGCCTCTGTGACGTTGGCTTTCAAGATCGGCCCGAAGCCGATGTCGATCCTGCTGAAACGCACGACGTCCGCGGCGGTGGCGACACCCGCGACTGCGAGCGTGACCGCGAGCGCGGCGATGACGGCGATGAGTAAGCGGCGCATGCTTTTCTCCTTTGCCTCATGGATCAGGTCGGGCAAAGCCTGCGCCGCTCGAGCAATCGTGCGCTTGCAAACGCGCAAAAAAGAGGTAAAGGTGGTCGGAAGCCCGTGCAAAACGTCGAGTTTCGGATTCTCGGCCCGGTCGAGGC
>JACDBY010000021.1 GCA_013694685.1 Actinomycetota bacterium | reverse complement strand
AAACAGACGCACGGCGTGTCACCGAAGCGGGTGAAGGTCGCGCCGTCGTGCCAGGAGTCCATGCCCGAGATCCGGCGCGGCCGGCCGAGGTCGGCGCCGGTACCGAGGAGCACCTGGACGACGGGCTCGTCCACTGACACCTCGCTCGACGGGACGTCCGTGGCCCACTCGATCGTCGGCGGGTTCTCGGCCAGCCAGGGATCGGCGGCGGCGGCTCGACGGACGCACCCGACGATCTCCTCCTCGACCGCGCTCCCCCAACCCCCCTCGTCGGCGTGCGCGGGGAGGTAGGCGACGTGGTAGGCGATTCGGCACGACGCCGGGTAGCTGACGACCCACTCACCGCCCGAGACGACCGTCGGCACGATGTCCCCCGGCGAGAGATGCGGGTGCAAATGGTCGGGGCGCTCCCGCCATCCCTCCCGCAGCCCGCGGAGGGCGTCGATGATCAGCGCCGCCTTCTCGATCGCGTTGACCGCGCCACCCTGCCTCCAATCGGGCTGGCCGACACCTGCATGGCCCGGCCGGCCCTTGACGGTGATCGTCGGCATCAGGCTGCCCCGGCAGGACGTCCAGACGTCGAAACCGGACGGCTCGGTGACGATGCCCGCGTCGGCGCGCACGCCGTGGGCGACCGCGGCGAGCCCGCCGGCGCCTGTCGATTCCTCGTCCGTGACCGTGCAGACGCCGAGATCCCCGGCGAGCCGGACCCCGAGCTCCGCGAGCACCTCTGCCGCGAACGTCATCGCTGCGATGCCGCCCTTCATGTCACACGAACCGCGGCCGTAGAGCCTGCCGTCGCGGACTTCGGGCTGGTTGGGGTCGCTCGTCCAAGCCTCGCGCGGCACCGCCGCGACGACGTCGATGTGCCCGTTCAGAAGCAGGCTGCGGCCCTCGCCAGCTCCGCGGAAGCGCGCAGCGAGCTGCGGTCGGCCCTCGAAGCCGAGCCCGCCCGGTGGAACAAGCCGGCTGCCCTCGACATCCTTACGCTCGGGCTCCCAGACGTCGGTCTCGGCACCGAGCGCACCCAGACGGCCGGCGAGGTACTCCTGGAGCGGTGCCTCCTCACGCGGCGGGTCATCCGGCTCTCGCGCCTCGGTGTCGAAGCGGATGAGCGCGGACGCGAGCTCGACGAGCTCGTCGCTGCGATGGCCGATCTCGCCCACGACTCGCTGCTCGAGCTCGCTCAGGCCCACGCGCGCGCTCCGCTCACCCCGAGCTGCCGGCGAGCTCGAAGAAGTTGCGCAGGATCCGCTCGCCGGCCGGATGCGCCGCGTCGAACTCCTCGGGATGGAACTGTGTACCCCACCAGCGCCGCGCGGGGTCGACGATCGCCTCGATCTCGCACGACGCGCTGCGGGCGAGGACGCGAAACTGCGGGGGAAGCACCTCGATCTCGTCCCCGTGGTGCTGGTAGACGTCGATCCACGCGGGAAGGCTTTCGAACAGGCCGTCCTGCTCGACCACCTCGACGGCCGAGAAGCCCAGCTCTGGCCCGCCCGGCGAGTGCCGGATCGTACCGCCAGCGAACCTCGCCTGAAGTTGCATCCCGGCGCAGATCCCGAGCACTGGGCCGTCATAGCTGCGGACAGCGTCGGCGAGACGGTCGATCGCAGACGGCGCGTGCGCTGCCCAGGGGGCAAAGGAGCCGCTCAGCACGACCGCGGCCGCGCCCTGGAGGCTCGTCACCTCCTCGTACCGGACGGTGGCGACAGGGGTACCCGCCGCACGCTCGAGCTGTCCCCGAACGGCTTCGTACCGGCCGAGCGTCTCGGGCGAGAGGGCGCCCGAGTGCTCGGTCAGGACGAGAGTGACGCTCATCGGACGAGGATAGAGCGAGCGTCGAAGCCCAGCGCGGCCGACAACTCGTCGGCGGCGGCCTTGACCTGCTTGCCGGCCCGCGGAAGCTGCTTCGCGAAGCGGAACTTCGGCGCCGAGACGTTCAACGCCGCCACGATCCGGCCGCTGAAGTCGCGTACCGGCGCGGCCACGGCGACGAGGCCTGCCTCGAACTCCTCGTCGACGATCACGAACCCGCGCGGCCGCGCGGCCACGACACGCGCGTAGAGCCCTCGCGCGTCCCGCGGCGCCTTCGCCGTTCCGCCCGCGAACGGAGTGCCCGCGACGAGCGCCACGACTTCCTCTCGCGTGTGGTCGAGGAGGAGCGCGCGACCGGTGGAGGTGGAGTGCAGCGGAACGGTTCGGCCCACCCAGCCGGCGGCTTCCACCGCGCGGTCGGAGCCCTGCGAGAGCACCGTCAACACCGTGGCTCCCCGCAGCACCGACAGGTGCGCACGCTCGCCGGTCTCGCGAACGAGGCGCTCGAGCAGCGGCTCGGCGGCGGCCAGGAGGCTCACTCGACCGGAACGTCCCGCCATCGCCAGCAACCGCCAGCCGAGCCGGTAGCCGAGCGTCCCCGGATCACGGTCGACCAGCCCGTGCTCGACCAGGATCCTCACCGAGCGCGAGACCTGGGACTTGTCGCTGCCGATCAGCACGGCGAGCCGCGTCACGCCGGGCGGTGCCGCGCCGACCGCCTCCTCTCCCTCGATCGCGAGCAGGATCGCGAGCCCGCGGCGAAGGCTCGTCGCGTCCGTCGCGCCCATTACGCCACCGCCTCGCCGCGTTCGACCTCCAGCAGATACGCGACCATCACGTCGGCGTCGCCCAGCCGCAGGTGGTGTGCATCGGATAGCTGCTCGACGCGCTCGATCTGAGCACGATTACGCTCGAAGCTCTCGTTGAACGGAAAGAAGGCGAAGTCGACGACGCGTCCGGAGAGCCCCGCGGCCTGGAGGTGTGCGGCGGTCTCGAGCTGGCTGAGGATCGAGAGCTGCATCACGTAGGCGACACCGCCCTCCTCGAGCAAGCGCGGGAGCAGGCCGATCAG
>JACDBY010000016.1 GCA_013694685.1 Actinomycetota bacterium | reverse complement strand
ACCAGTCGACCGTCGCGCTGCGGACGAGCGCCGCGCGCGTCTCGAGGTCGAGGCTCGTGACCGCGTACTGCTCACCGAGGTGGAGGTAGATCGCGCCGTCGTGAACGGTCGAGAACGCGCGCTCGCGCTCGACGAGCCCGAGCACGGTGCCGTTGCCCTCGTCGACGATCACGAAACCGTCCGTGTCGCCCGAGCGCAGCGAGACGCGCGCCGCCGGTGTGTCTCGCCCGCGCCACACGAATCCGGCCGGGGTGGGCTCGAGCTCCGGAAGGAACGGCGCGCGAGCGAGCGCAGCCTCGCCGAGCACATCGGCGTCGGCCGCCGTGAGCGGGCCTTCGTAGGCGGCCGCGAGCACATGCCCGTCGAGCACCCGGGGTGTGGCGTGATCGAGCAGGGCCGCCTCCGCGGACCGCCCCAGCAGCGCCTCGGGCTCGGAGACGAAGAACTGGTCGAGCGCGTCCTCGCTCGCGACGAGGACCGCCAGTCCCCGCGTCCGCCGCCCTGCCCGCCCCCATTGCTGCCTGAGGGAGGCGACGGTACCCGGGAACCCGACGGAGATCGCGCAGTCGAGCGAGCCGATGTCGATCCCGAGCTCGAGCGCGTTCGTGGCGGTCACGCCCAGCAGCTCGCCGTCGGCGAGCCGTCGCTCGATGTCGCGTCGCTGCTCGGGGGTGTAGCCCGCGCGGTACGGCGCGAGCTTGCGCGCCGTCGTCGCGTCGAGCCGGTCGCTCGCAAAGCGGTGAACGAGCTCCGCCGCTTTGCGGCTCTTCGTGAAGCAGATCGTCCGCAGCCCTCGCCCGACGAGCCCGGCGAGCAGGCGCGAGGCGTCGCCCAGCGCGCTCGCCCGCGTGCCGAGGCCGGGGTCGAGGAGCTCCGGGTTCCAGAGCACGACCTCGCGCTCGGCTTGCGCCGACGTGTCGGTGTCGACGACCGTGACCTCGAGCCCCGTGAGCCGCTCGGCGAGATCGGCGGCGTTCGCGATCGTCGCCGAGGCCAGGACGAACACCGGATCGGCCCCGTAGGCGAGCGCGAGCCGCCGCAGGCGCCGCAGGACGTTGCCGACGTGCGAGCCGAAGATGCCGCGGTAGACGTGGGCCTCGTCCACGACCACGAGCCGCAGGTTGTGGAGCGCGTCCCCCCAGCGGTCGTGGTGGGGGAGCACCCCGAGATGGAGCATGTCCGGGTTCGAGAGGATCACGTTCGCGCTCCGCCGGATGTGCGCTCGTCGCTCGACCGGGGTGTCGCCGTCGTAGACCGCGGGCCGCAGTCCGCGCAGGCCGAGGCTCGCGAGGAAACGCGCCTGATCCTGGGCGAGCGCCTTCGTCGGGTAGAGGAAGATCGCGCGCGCGGCGGGCTCGCGCGCGATCGCGTCGAGCACGGGAAGCGAGAACGCGAGGGACTTGCCCGAGGCAGTCCCCGTCGAGACGACGACGCTCTCCCCGCGCGCGACCGCCTCCCAGGTCTCCGCCTGGTGTGCGTAGAGCCCGGAGACACCGCGTGCCTCGAGCAGCCGGGCGACCGTGGGATGAAGCGACCGAGGCAGAGGCTCGCGTCTCCCCTCCCGCCCCGGCTGCGTGCCCCGGTAGGCGACCTCCTCGACCGCGAGGAGCGACTCCCAGGCTGCCCCCTCGGTCAGAAGGAGGACACCGCCCGCGCGACCGCCTCCGCGTAGCGCCGGCGAGGCTGGGCGCCGAGGATCGTGTCGACGGGCTCGCCGTCGACGAAGACCATCACCGTGGGGAGAGAAAGGACGCCGTAGCGGGACGGAACGCCGAGATTCGTGTCGATGTCCAGCCGCACGAGCCGCACCCGTCCCTCGTGCTCCCGTTCGAGCTCCTCCAGGATCGGCTCGATCGCGCGGCACGGACGACACCAGGGCGCGGTGAAGTCGACGAGCACGGGCACCGACGCCTCGAGCACCTCGCGCTCGAAGCTCGCGTCCGTCGCCTCGACCATCAGAGCTTCCCCCGCAGAGCTTTCCAGCGGAGCACCGGCACCTGCCGCATCGCCTCGAAGACGATCGCGCCGCTCATCTTCGACTCGCCGACCCGGCGGTCGACGAACGTGATCGGCAGCTCGACCACGCGGAAGCCGGCGCGGAGCGCCCGGAAGGTTCCCTCGATCTGGAATCCGTAGCCCCGCGCGGAGATCGCCTCGCGGTCGATCGTCTCGAGCACGACGCGGCGGAAGCACTTGAAGCCGCCCGTCAGGTCCCGGACGCCGACGCCGAGGACGAGGCGCGCGTACAGCGAGCCGCCACGGGAGATCAGCCGCCGCCCGAGCCCCCAGTTCGCCGTGCCGCCGCCCGGAACCCAGCGCGAGCCGAGCGCCAGGTCTGCTCCCGCCCCGCATGCGGCGATCAGGCGGGGCACGTCCTCGGGGTCGTGCGAGAAGTCGCAGTCCATCTCGAGCACGAGTTCGGCGTCGGTCTCGAGCACGCGCTCGAACCCGGCGAGATACGCCCGACCGATCCCCTCCTTTCGCTCACGATGGAGGACGTCGAGCCAGTCGAGCTCCGCGGCGAGCCGGTCGGCCAGCTCGCCGGTGCCGTCGGGCGAGCTGTCGTCGATCACGAGCACGCGGTCGCGCGCCGTGTCAAGCACCGTGCCGAGGGCGCGCACCAGCGGCTCGAGGTTCTCCCGCTCGTCGTACGTGGGGACGCAGACGACTGCGCGGGTCATGGCCGCAGTCTGCCCGCTCGGCCGCGCCTATGATCGAGCGATGGCCACGATCCCGCGTAACTCGGACGTGGCGGACGCCCTCGAGGAGCTGGCGGACGTCTCCGAGATCCTCGGCGAGACGGGCTTCCGGGTGCTCGCCTACCGCCGTGCGGCACAGCGTGTCCGCGACACGTCGGCCTCGATCGGCGAGCTCGCGCTCGCAGGCAACGCGAAGGAGCTCCCCGGCATCGGCGCGACGATCGAGGCGAAGATCGTCGAGCTTGGCGAGACGGGCGCGATGGCCGCGCTCGAGAAGCGCCGTGCGGAGGTACCCGGCGAGGTGCGCCAGTTCCTCCGGCTGCCGGGGCTCGGGCCGAAGACCGCGGCGCGCATCTGGCGCGAGCTCGGTGTCACGACGCTCGCCGAGCTGCGCGAGGCGGCCGAGGCACAGCGTGTCCGCACGCTGCAGGGGCTCGGCGCGAAGAGCGAGGAGCGGATCCTCGAGGCGCTCGCGAAGGGATTCGGTCCCGAGCCGGAGCGCCGTGGCCTGCTGGGCGTCGGTCTCCCCGTCGTCCGGGAGGTCGTCGAGTCCCTGCGCGAGCATCCGTCCGCCGTCGACGTCTCGGCCGCGGGCAGCGCGCGGCGCGGCCGCGAGACCTTCCGCGATCTCGACGTGATCGCGACGGCGACCGACCCCCCCGCGTTGATCGAGCACTTCGTCAACGCGACGTGGGTGCTCGAGGTTGCCGCGCGCGGAGACACGAAGGCGACGATCGTCACGAAACAGGGTCTCCGGATCGACCTGCGCGTCGTGCCGCCCGAGGACTTCGGCAGCCTCCTGCAGCACTTCACGGGCTCGAAACACCACAACGTCGCCCTCCGGGAGGACGCACAGCGCCGCGGGTTCTCGGTCTCCGAGTACGGCGTCACGGTGGTCGAGACCGGCGAGGTGCACCGCTTCCGCGACGAGCGCGACCTCTACCGGTTCCTCGGCTACGACTGGATCCCACCGGAGCTGAGAGAGAGTTCGGGGGAGCTCGAGGCCGCGCGAAACGGCGGTCTGCCGCAGCTCGTCGAGGTCGGCGACCTGGTCGGCGAGCTCCATTGCCACTCGAGCTGGTCGTCGGACGGTAAGGCCTCGATCGAGGAGATGGCCCGTGCGGCCCGTGCGCTCGGCTACCGCTACCTCGCGCTGACCGATCACTCGCACTACCTCCGCGAGGAGCGGCTCGAGGCGCAATGGCGCGAGATCGACGAGGTGAACGCGCGGGTCAAGCCGTTCCGCGTCCTCCGCGGGGTCGAGGCGAACATCAAGGCGAACGGGACGATCGACGTCGACGACAGCCTCCTCGCCGAGCTCGACTGGGTGGTGGCCTCCGTCCACTCGGCGTTCGACCGCAGCGTGACCGAGCGGGTGCTCGCCGCGATCGACCACCCGCTCGTCCACTCGATCGGACACCTCACCGGTCGCAAGCTCAACCGCCGAGAGGGAGCCGAGCTCGACATCGCGAGAATCGTCGTGCGGGCCGCGGAGACGGGAACCGCGCTCGAGCTCAACAGCCAGCCCGACCGGCTCGACATGCGCGACGTCCACGCGCGGATCGCGGGCGAGGCCGGCGTGCTCGTCCCGGTGACGACCGACGCGCATTCCACGAAGGCGCTCGGGTACCGCGAGCTCGGGATCGCGCAGGCGCGCCGTGCGTGGCTCACGAAGGCGCAGGTGCTGAACACCCGCCCCTGGCGCGAGGTCCAGAAGCTCCGCCGATGACGGACCTGCGCGACGACGGCGCCGCCGCGCTCGAGTGGGCGGCGGCGTACCTCGAGCGCGTGCGCGAGCTCCCCGTCCTCTCGCAGGTGGAGCCCGGACGGGAGGCCGAGCAGCTCGGCGAGCCAGGCGAGCGTCACCTCCTCGAGCTCCTGCAGCGCGGGCGAGGTGCGCCAGAGGATCCCGACCTGGTTGAGGGCGGCCGCGAGGAGCTCCGCGAGGATTCCGGGCTCGGAGCCGGTCGAGGGGAAGTACGCGAAGTACCGCGGGCTCTGCCAGTGCGTGAGACCGGGTAGGAGGATCTCGTCGAGGTCGCGGAGGATCGCGGCGAACGGCTCGGCCTCGTCGGGCGCATGGTCGGGAAGGGCGATGCGAACGCGAG
>JACDBY010000015.1 GCA_013694685.1 Actinomycetota bacterium | reverse complement strand
CGGCGCGGAGTTGTGCCCGGCTCGGGACGCCCTCCGATCATCGCCGCTCGAGTCTCTCGCGCCGCCAGCGCTCCGTCTCTGCGAGCGCGTTGAATGTGAAGAGGTGGAACCCCGCCACCTTCCCGCTCGCGAGGACGTCACCGAGACCGTCGACGAGCGCGTCCGGCGCGAACCCGTTCCGGAGCATGCGACTCGCGAAGTTGCCGTTCTTGCGGAGGAACCGGAGTGAATCACCGATTCCGATGCGCGTCGACGCGCGCAGGAGCTTGGCACGACCGACCGCGCCGGGGATGCCGACGTAGACCGGGAGCTTCGTGCCCCGCGACCACACGTTCTCGATCCACCGGGCGGTGACCGCGGCGTCGAAGCAGACCTGGCTCGTGATGTACGTCGCGTGGCGCGCCTTCGCGAACATCGCTGCGATCGTCGTCTCGTCGTCGATCAGGGGATGGCTCTCCGGGTAGCCCGTGATCCCGATGCGCTCGAACGGGCGTCCGAGCTCGTCGAGCCCAGCAAGGAGGTCGGCGGCACCCGCAAACGCGCCGTGAGGCTCCTCGGCGTCGCCTGCGATGACGAAAACGTCCCCGACGTCGACCGAGCGGAGCCGGTCGACGAGCTCGGTGAGGTGCGCGCCGTCGCGGACGAGCCGCGCAGACAGGTGCGGCACGACGTCGTAGTCGTGCCGGACGAGCCGTTCGGTCAGCTCGAGCGTCGGCTCGAGTCCCCGCGTCGGCGAGGCGGTGACCGTCAGCGTCACGTCGGAAGGCACATGCGTGAGCACCTCCTCCTCGATCCCGTCGAGGGGCAGGACCTCGTAGCGCGAGACCCGTAGGAGGTCCGGCACGACGCCCGAGGCGGATGCAACATCCGAGCGTGGAACAGACTGTGGCAAGGAACTGCCCATCAGACGTTCGAGTCCGGGAACGAACCCTTGCGGCGCTCGATCCACTCGCGCAGCTCTTCGTCCACGGCCTCGTCGATCGGAGGGGCTTCGTACTCGGCGAGCGTTTGTTTCCAGATCGCGTTGGCGCGCGTCGCGGCATCGCGGGCACCCTCGCTCTCCCACTGCTCGAAGCTCGAGTTGTCGGCCACCGGCGAGCGGTAGAACGCCGTCTCGAAGTTTGCGAGCGTGTGCGGATGACCAAGGAAGTGCGTGCCCGGCTCGTTCGTGAGGATCGCGTCCAGCGCCTGGCCGTTCTCCGAGAGGTCGACGCCGGCCGCGAAGGCATGCCACATCCCGAGCTGGTCATTGTCCAGCACGAACTTCTCGTACCCCATCGAGAGCCCACCTTCGAGCCAGCCCGCGGCGTGGAGCACGAAGTTGACGCCGCCGAGCATCGTCGGCTGCATCGTGTTGGCCGACTCGTACGCCGCCTGGGCGTCGGCGACCTTCGAGGCCGTCAGGGCGCCGCCGGAGCGGAACGGCACCCCGAGCCGCCGTGCGAGCGCGGCCATGGCGTAGAGCACGAGCGCGGGCTCGGGCGTGCCGAAGGTCGGCGCGCCCGACTGCATCGACATCGAGGAGGCGAACGAGCCGAGGACGGCCGGCGCGCCCGGTCGAACGAGCTGGACGTAGGCGAGACCGGCGAGCGACTCTGCCAGGGTCTGCGTGCAGGCCCCGGCGACGGTCGAGGGACTCATCGCGCCCGCGAGGATGAAGGGCGTCATCATCACCGCCTGGTTCGCCTCCGCGTACGCGCGCGCGGCGCCGAGCATCGAGGCGTCCCAGACGAGCGGTGAGTTCGCGTTGATCAGGCTCATCACGACGGTGTGCTGCTCGAGGAAGTCCGCGCCGAATAGGATCCGAGCCATCTCGACCGTGTCTCGTGCCCGGTCGGGGTGGGTGACGGAGCCCATGAACGGCTTGTCCGTATAGCGCATGTGCGCGTAGACCATGTCGAAGTGCCGCTTGTTGACGGGCACGTCAACGGGCTCGCATACCGTGCCGCCGGAATGGTGGAGCCACGGCGACGCGTAGGCGAGCTTCACGAAGTTGCGGAAGTCCTCGATCGTCCCGTAGCGGCGGCCGCCGTCGAGGTCGCGCACGAACGGTGAGCCATAGGCGGGCGCGAAGATCGTTCCCTGGCCCCCGAAGACCACGTCGTTCCCCCGGTTCCGCGCGACCTGCGTGAACGAGCCCGGCGAGGTCGCCTGAACGAGCGAGCGACAGAGCCCACGCGGAAACCGGACGCGCTCCCCATCGACCGTGGCCCCCGCTCCGGCAAAGAGCTCCAACGCGTCGGGTGCGCCGTGGAACTCGATCCCGACCTCTTCGAGGATCCGGTCGGCGTTCTCCTCGAGGAGCGCGAGGCCCTCCTCCGAGAGAACCTCGATCGGCGTCATCGTCCGTGTCAGG
>JACDBY010000476.1 GCA_013694685.1 Actinomycetota bacterium | reverse complement strand
GGCCTCGCGCTCGTCCCCGTCGATCATCTGCGTGCGCACGTCGCCACGCTCTATCTCGCTCCCAACGCACTCGAGCCGCCGTTCACCTGCCTCCTCGCAAGCGGTGGTCACACCCTCGTGCTGTCGGTCGACGACCGGTCGGGCTTCGTCGTCCTCGGCTCGACGCTCGACGACGCGGCGGGTGAGGCGTTCGACAAAGGCGCGCGCCTGCTCGGGCTCGGCTATCCGGGCGGCGCCGAGCTCGATCGCCTTGCGCGCGAGGGCGACCCCGAGTCCTACGCATTTCCGGTCGCACGTGTACCGGGTCTCGACCTGTCGTTCTCCGGACTCAAGACGGCTCTTCTCTACGTGGTGCGCGAGCTCTCGGAGGCGGAGCTCGCAGAGCGGCGCGCCGACCTCGCGGCGTCGTATCAGCGGGCGATCGTGCGTGCGCTCGTGGGCACCCTCGAGGCGGCCGCCGTCGCGGCGGGGCACAACACCCTCGCGGTGGTCGGCGGGGTGGCGGCCAACTCCGAGCTCCGCGCCGCGCTTCCGGCGGCGCGCTTCGCGCCGCTCGAGCTCTGCACGGACAACGCCGCGATGGTGGCGTCGGCCGGTCGCTTCGCGGAGGTCGTCCCGCTTCCCGGCTACCTTGGCCTCGATGCTTACGCATCGTTCGACCCGGCGTAGTGCCGCAACCGCAACCGCGGTCGCAGCACTCGTGCTCCTCGCGGGCGGCGCGACCGGTGCGACCTCGACCGAGGTCGGCGCCGAAGGCTGGCAGGGCCTCCTCGGCACCCGCTCGGAGCCCGAGCTCGGCGGCCGCTGGATCGTCGTCCTTCGAGCGCCCTCGCTCGCCGACCGCGTGAGGCGTGCGGGCGGGCGCGCCACGGAGCTCCAGATGCGCGCCTGGACGACGACCGCGCGGAACGCGCAGCGGCGGGCGATCGCCGGTCTCTTCTCGCGTGGCGCTCCCGTCGATCCGGAGCAGTCCTACGTGCGCGTGCTGAACGGGTTCGCCGCCTCGCTCGATCCCATGCTCCTGCCCGCGCTCGAGCGCGATCACGTCGTGGCGGGCGTCTACCCCGTGCGGGCTTCGTATCCGGCCGCGACACCCGCCGCCTCGACGTTCGAGTCCGAGGCCTTCGGCCCGGCGAGCGGTCGGCGTGTGGGGCTCGAGCTGCCCGGGGCCGACGGGGCGGGCATCACGGTGGCGCTGCTCGATACGGGCATCGACACGCGTCACCCGTTCCTCCAGGGTCGGCTGCTACCGGGGATCGACGTGATCGATGCAGACGGAGACCCGACCGCCGCGCAGAACCCGACCGCCCCGGGGCGGCCGGAGCGGCATGCGACGGAGCTCGCGGGTCTCGTCGCGGGTGCCCGAGGCCCGGCAGGGCTCCGCGGCGTCGCGCCGCGCGTCTCTCTCCTGCCGATTCGCGTCGCGGGCTGGCAGCCCGACTCCGACGGCGGTGTCTCGACCTACGGGCGCACCGACCAGCTCGTCGCCGGTCTCGAGGCTGCCGTCGACCCGAATGGAGACGGGGACGCGCACGACGCCGCGCGGATCGCGCTCGTCGGTCTCGTCGAGCCGTTCTCGTCGTTTCCCGACGGTCCGCTCGCGCGCGCCGGTCGTGGCGCGCTCGCTCTCGACATGCTCGTCGTCGCGCCCGCCGGAAACGACGGCCCGGCGGGACCCGGATACGGCAGCATCGCCGCGCCGGGTGGAACGTCGGGTGTCCTGGGTGTGGCGGCTGCGGACTCGCGCGGGCGGAGCCCGACCGTGCACGTCCTCCTGCGTGCCGGTCTCCGTGTACTCGCTTCCGGCGAGACACCGCTGGGCGGGGCCGTCGGCCCGGACGAGGTCGTCTCGGCGCGCGTCGTCGCCCTGCCGCGGCGGCAGGTCGTCGCGGTGACACGAGGCAACGCGCTCGATCGCCTATTCGACCGGCGCGGGTACAGCCGCGTGGCGGGTCGCGCCGTGCTGCTCCCGTCCGGCCCGACGACACCGGAGGCGGTGCGCGAGCTGGCAGCGGCCGGGGCGCGCGCCGTCCTCGTCGACGGACCGATTCCGGCGGGCTCCCTCGGTCTGGACGAGGCGGCGGACGTCCCTATCGTCGGCATTCGGCAGGGTGCCGCAACCCAGGTGCGTGCGGCGATCGCGGATGGCGTCCCGGTCGAGCTCGACGTCGGCGCCGCCTCCCTCGACGAGAACGGCCAGCTCGGTGCTCTCGCGCCGTTCTCGAGCCTGGGCCTCGCTCTGGACGGCGGTTCGCGGCCTGCGATCGCCGCCCCGGGCGTGGGCCTCGTCACCTCGGTCCCCGGTCGAAACGAGGGAGGCGCCGCACGCTACGGGACGATCAGTGGCTCGAGCGCGGCTGCGGCGCTCGTCGCGGGCGCCGCCGCGCTCCTCGCCGAGTCACGGCC
>JACDBY010000447.1 GCA_013694685.1 Actinomycetota bacterium | reverse complement strand
CTCGAGCCCTGCGGCCTCGATCCCGTAACCGGTTTCTACCGAGACGGCAATTGCCGAACCGGCGGTCAGGACGTCGGAGTCCACGCGGTCTGCGCCGTCATGACCGAAGAATTCCTCGCGTTCAGCGCGTCGGTGGGCAACGACCTCTCGACACCTCACCCCGAATGGGGCTTTCCAGGGCTCCGGCCCGGCGACCGCTGGTTCGTCTGCGCCGGGCGCTGGCAGGAGGCGCTGGAGGCCGGGTTCGCGCCACCGGTCGTGCTCGAGGCGACCCACGCGCTCGCGCTCGAGTTCTCCTCGCTCGCCGAGCTCGAGGCGAACGCGTCCGGCTGACCGCCTATTCCGCGGCCGCTTCGGCGCGCTTGCGCCAGTAGCGCTCGAGCCCGCGGAAGCAGTGCCAGTACGGCGCCGCTCGGTCGTAGACGTCGACCTCCTCGGGGTCGGACGCTCGGACATCCGCGCGGGCTGCGGCGACGAATGTTTGCTCGTCCATCCCGTGGGCGACGCGCTCGGCCCATTCGTGCATGGTCTCGCGGAGAGCCCTGAGATGGCGCTCCGGATCCTCGGCGATCCCGAAGTGGGTCAGCGCGACCCTGCGCGGCGCCCGGCGCTCGAGCTCGTCGAGCGTTCGCCCCCACGCGTCGAGATCCACCTCGGGTGGAGGGGTCGGGGCGAACACGAAGCGGCCGGGTGCGATCCGGACGCCGGCCGCGTCACCCGCGTAGAGCGTCCCGTCCTCGTGGAGGTAGGCCACGTGATGGGACGCATGACCGGGGGTCGGGAAGCACGTAAGCCCGATCACCTCGTCATCGACGATGCGGACATTCGCTTCCGGGACCGGTGCGAGCTCCCCCCAGAGCGTGTCGAAGGCGTCCCCGTAGAGCCGCCGCGCGCTCGCCTCGAGCCGCGCCGGGTCGATGAGATGCTGGGCGCCCACCCGCGAGACGTGCACCTGGAGCTCGGGGTGCTCGCGGACGAGGACGCCCGCGGCGCCGGCGTGGTCGAGATGGATGTGCGAGAGGAGCAGATGACGCACGTCGCGCGCGTCGACCCCACGTGCGGCGAGCGCGTCTCGCAACCCGGGGAGGGAGCTCGCGGGGCCGCAGTCGTGGAGCGCGAGACCTTCGCCGGTGTCGACGAGGTACGCGCCGATCAGGCGGCGCTCTCCACCGTGGAGCACGTCGAGCGGCCCATCGAACACGCCGGGACGCTACCGATGAGTTCCCGGCGCCGGCTCGGTCGAAGGTGTAACGATCCCTTCGCCAACCGCAGAGGAGGACTCATGCCCGCACCAACGCTCGTCGTCGGCGCCCCGT
This sequence comes from Actinomycetota bacterium, assembly GCA_013694685.1. Taxonomy (GTDB): domain Bacteria; phylum Actinomycetota; class Thermoleophilia; order Gaiellales; family Gaiellaceae; genus Gaiella. The sequence goes on along the minus strand of JACDBY010000447.1, from coordinate 2,660 downwards.
GCTGGATCGATCTCTACAGCTCGAACACCGCCAAGGCCACCGAGTTCTACGGCCGGATCTTCGGCTGGGAGGCGCAGCCGCCCCAGGAGGGGTTCGGCGGCTACTTCACGTTCACAAAGGACGGCAAGCACGTCGCCGGCTGCATGGGAAACGACGGTGAGCAGGGCATGCCGGACACCTGGACGGTGCACCTGATGACCGACGACGCCGACGGCGTCGCCGCCGCGACCACGGCGAACGGCGGGCAGGTGCACTTCGAGCCGATGCAGGTCGCCGAGAACGGCCGCTCCACGATGATCGCCGATCCCGGCGGCGCGTCCGTCGGCGCCTGGGAGCCGGGTCAGATGAAGGGCTTCGAGGTGACCGGGGAGCACGGGACGCCCGGCTGGTTCGAGCTCCACACCCGGCGCTACGACGAGTCGATCGCCTTCTACCGCGATGTCTTCTCGTGGGATGCGCACACGATGAGCGACACCCCCGAGTTCCGCTACACGACGCTCGGCGAGGGCGACGATGCGCTCGCGGGGATCATGGACTCGTCCGAGAACATCGCCGAGGGGTCGCCGGGCCACTGGCTCGTGTACTTCCGCGTCGACGACGTCGACGCCACACTCGAGGCGGTCACGCAGAACGGTGGCTCGGTGGAGCACCCGGCCGAGGACACCCCGTACGGGCGCCTCGCCGGTGCCACCGATTCGACCGGGGTGCGCTTCAAGCTCATGGGCTGAGCTTGTGTCGCAAGGCGGGAATCCGCAGAAGCGGATTCCCGCTGCTCGATCCCGCCTGAAGCCGGGGCGTGGCGCGAAGCGCCCCCTAAAGGCCGCCGCCTTCGGCGTCAGGCATTCGCGGTCGCAACCGCAACGTCGCCCGGCTACGAGTCAGACGCGAGCGGGGGCAGCAGCCAGCGCCTGCGCGAGATCGCCGACGAGATCGTCGGCCGACTCGATCCCCACCGACAGGCGCACGAGGTTCGTGGGCGCCGCGAACGGGCCGGTCGCGGTCGCGGCGTGCGTCATCCGGGCGGGGTGCTCGATCAGGCTCTCGACACCGCCGAGACTCTCGGCGAGCGTCCAGACGGACGTACGTGCGACGAGCGAGACCGCTTCCTCCTCCGAGTCGACGAGAAACGAGACCATGCCGCCGAAATCACGCATCTGGCGGGCGGCGATCTCGTGGCCCGGGTGCTCCGGCAGACCTGGCCAGAGCACACGCGTCACTCGGTCGTGGCCCGCGAGGAACTCGACGACGCGCCGCGCGTTCGCGCAGTGCCGCTCCATTCGCACGGCGAGGGTCTTCACGCCGCGGAGCACGAGCCAGGCGTCGAACGGCCCCGGCACCGCGCCGAGCGACTTCTGCAGGAAGCGGAGCCGGTCGGCGATCGTCGGGTCGTTCGTGCCGGCAAAGCCGCCGACCACGTCCGAGTGGCCCCCGAGGTACTTCGTCGTCGAATGCAGGACGATGTCGGCACCGAGGTCGAGCGGGTTCTGAAGGTACGGCGTCGCGAACGTCGAGTCGACGACGAGAAGCGCGCCTGCGGCCCTGGCCGCCGCTGCGACGGCGGCGATGTCGACGACGTTCAGGAGCGGGTTGGTTGGTGTCTCGATCCACACGAGCCGTGCGTCGCCGACGTGCGCTGCGGGGTCGGAGGACAGCTCGTCGGGCGTGACGTAGTCGAACCGGTAGCCCTTGGGCTCGTAGACCTGCGAGAACATCCGGAACGTGCCGCCGTAGACGTCGTTGACGCAGACGACGCGGTCACCCGGGTCGAGGAGGTGCATGATCGACGTCGTCGCGCCAAGCCCGGAGGAGAACGCGTGCCCGTGCTCGGCGTTCTCGAGCGAGGCGAGGCACTCCTCGAGCGCCGTGCGCGTCGGATTCGCGACGCGCGCATAGTCGTAGCCCTTGTGGACGCCTACCGCTTCCTGCGCGAAGGTCGAGGTCTGGTAGATCGGCGTCGTCACGGCGCCGGTCGCGGGATCCGGCTCCTGTCCCACGTGGATCGCCCGGGTCTCGAACTGCATGGGGGGATGGTAGACGGGGCGCGTCTGGAGGCGAGTTGGGGCAGGCGTCGTCCGATCTCTCAGCCACACCGGCCGATCGACGTGGCAGTGTGTGCCGCGATGCGCCGGTTCGTCATGGTGTGCCTCATCGGCCTGGCGATCGCGTATGCGGTCGGAATCCCCCTCTTCGTGCTGCGCGACGACGCACCGCTCCCCGAAGGCGCCGATGCCGTGGTCGTGCTCGCAGGCCCGGTCGAGCTCCTGCGGGCCGGCCAGACGCTCGTCGGCGGTGGAATCGCACCGACGCTCGTCGTCTCGACGAGCCGCGGCGGCCGCGGCGACCGCCGCGTGCGCTACTGCCGCTCCGAGCCGGAGAACGTCGTCTGTCTCTATCCAGGGCCATTCTCGATCCCCGGCGAGGCGCAGGCGGTCACCGAGCTCGCCGACCGCGAGAACTGGGACACGCTCGTTCTCGTCACGTCGCGTCACGAGCGCCTGCTCGCGGAGCGCGTCTTCCGCCGTTGCGGCAACTATCGCGTCGCGGGCCACGGGGTCGACGAGTCCTGGTGGCGCGAGGCGATCGGCATCCCGCTCGAGTGGGTGAAGCTCGGGATCGCCGAGGCGTTCCGCCGCGGGTGTTGACCCGAGCGCGATGACCGA
>JACDBY010000364.1 GCA_013694685.1 Actinomycetota bacterium | reverse complement strand
CTTTTGATATTAAAGGACCGAAGGAGCTAGCAGCTCGGCGCTCTACCATCCGCTCCAGCGAGCGGCAGGGAGTGCGCTCGGTCTCCTCTGCTCGGCGGCGACGACCTCCGCCAGTGCTGGAGGAGTTTCCACGTCACGTCGGGATTCTCCTTGTCAAAGCGGCGAAAGTCCCAACGCGATGACGTCGACCGTCGGCGCCAGGCATTCTTGCGACCTCACCCGAAGACGTCAGCGGCGGGCTGGAGAGGAGAGTCGCGTTTCTCTCCTCGCTCGCCAGCCCCGTCAGCCCGGCCCGTGTAGCGGCTCTACGCCGGCAGCGCCGGACCCCAGCCGAAGCACTCAGGAGGTCGCAAGGTCGCGGAGCTGACGCCGCACGAACAGGATCCGTTGCGCCACGGTGAGCCAGGCGAGGGCGGCGAGGGCGTAGATCGGCCACTGCAGTAGGCCCCACGGGGCAAGCCCCAGGCCCACGGAGATGAGGACGACGCGCTCTACGCGCGAGCCGAACCCGACATCGCCGCGGAGGCCGATCGCCTCTGCCTTCGCCCGCGTGTACGAGACCAGGAACGAGCCGATCACGGCGGCGAACGCGGCCAGCAGGGCTACCTCGTTGTCGTCCCGCATCAACGAGAGCCCGATCGCGGCGAGCATCGCCGCCTCGCCGACGCGGTCGAAGGTGGAGTCGAGGAAGGCGCCGAACACGGTGCCTTTGCTCGCGGCGCGCGCGAGGGCACCGTCGAGGATATCGGCGACCGAGCCGACGACAAAGAGGGTGCCGCCGAGCCAGAAGAAGAGGAATTCGTTCCGCTCCTCGAACCCGACGAGCACTGCTCCGGCGAGGCAGAGCGCAACACCCGCGAGCGTCAGCATGTCCGGGGTCAGCTTCGTACGCGCGACACCCCGCATCGAGCGCTGGAGGATCTCGCGGGCGGAGGCCGTGTACTCCTGCTTGACGCGATCCAGCTGACTGACCCGCGGCGGGTCGCTCGGGTGGCTCACGCGACGAACGAGAGGACTCGCCGCAGATGGCCCCGGAAGAGGAACGCCGCGACGAAGAGCGCGATCGCGAAACCGGCCGCGCAGTCGAGCCAGTAGTGGTTCCCCGTCCCCATCACTGCAAAGGTCACCCACCCAGGCCAGACGAGCCAGAGAATGCGCGCGACCACCGAGCGGCAGACCGACGCCATCACGATCCCGACGATCAGCGCGTCCATCGCATGCAGGCTCGGCATCGCCGCGAAAGGATTGGCCGCAAATGAGATGAGACCGCTGTCGTGACTCAGCGACGAGCGCTCCGCGAGGGTGTCGGAGAAGCCCCACTCCGGGAACATCCGCGGCGGTGCCGTCGGCATCAGCACGTAGCCCAGGAGCCCGACGAGGTTCGCGCCGATCAGCCAGTTGCGGAAGTCGGCGAAGCGCTCGTGGTGGCGAAAGTACACCCAGAGCAGGGCGAACCCGACGACGGCGAACTGGGAAAGCCAGTACGTGTACGACGTCACGGCGACCAGGAGGTCGGAGCGCTCCACGAAGTCCTGCACCGCGGGCTCGACGAGCATGCGTACCTTGTTCTCCGCCTCGATCACGAGCGTCCCGTTCCAGAACGCCTCCGCGACGCCGCGGTCCGCGGCGCCGCGCGCCGCCTGGTAGGCGGCGTAGAAGCCGAACCACACCGCGAACTGGAGGGCGAGGTGCGCCCACCCGCGCGGCAGCAGGCGTGCCTCCGCGTAGCCGGTCAAGCGGCAGATTCTATCCAGTCGCGTTCGTCGACACGCGTGTGGTGCCGTCTGTCACGATCGGCTCGGGGTCGTCCGAGAAGGAGGAGGAAGCGGTGAGCGGTGTCACGATCAAGCACGACGACGAGCTCGAGCGGGACTACGGCAAGTGGGTTCTCGTCCGGCGCTCCCTGGGCGTCGGCTCGTTCGGTCTCAACATGGTCGAGCTACCAGCGGGCGAAGAGATCCCCGAGCACGACGAGACCGACCGGGCGCAGGAGGAGGTGTTCCTCGTCCTCGACGGGAGCCCGACGCTGGTCGTCGACGGAACCGAACACAGACTTCGGCCAGGTTCGTTCGCGCGACTCGATCCGGAGCCGATGCGAACGGTGCGGAACGACGGCGCCGCGGTCGCGCGTGTGCTGATCGTCTCTGCGCCCGTGACGAGCGGCTACGAACCGATGGGCTGGGCCTGACGAGAGCACGTGTCCGACTGAAGTCGGACACGTGCGGCTAGCCACCGATATAGGACATCTCGATCCGCGGGAGCTCCGAGGTGCGCTCCGTGCGGAGCTCGGAGTAGCGGTCGGCACGCCGCGTCCAGACGGCGCCGATCGCTGCTGCGAGCTGGTCGTCGCTCGCACCCGAACGGAGCAGCGCCCGCAGGTCGGTGCCGCGAGCCGCGAAGAGACAGGTGTAGAGCTTCCCTTCGGCCGAGATCCGCGCCCGTGTGCAGTCGGCACAGAACGGCTGGGTAACGGACGAGATCACCCCGAGCTCGCCCCGCCCGTCGCGATAGCGCCACCGCTGCGCGACTTCACCGCGGTAGGCAGCCGCGACAGGCTCGAGTGGGAACACCGCGTCGATGCTCTCGACGATCTCGGCCGCCGGCACGACGTCGTCGAGCCGCCAGCCGTTCGTCGAGCCGACGTCCATGTACTCGATGAAGCGGAGCGTGTGTCCCGTCTCCCGGAAGTACCGGGCGAGCTCGACGACGCCGTCGTCGTTGACGCCGCGCTTGACGACCGCGTTCACCTTCACCGGCAGACCGACAGCTGCCGCCGCCTGGATTCCTTCGAGCACGCGGTCGACCGGGAAGTCGACGTCGTTCATCGCGCGGAAGGTTGCGTCGTCGAGCGAGTCGAGGCTCACGTTGACCCGGTCGAGTCCCGCGTCGCGGAGCGACTGGGCCTTGCGGGCGAGGAGGGAGGCGTTCGTCGTCAGCGTTAGATCGAGTCCCTCGATCGTCGCGAGCCGGGCCACGAGGCGCTCGAGCTCCTTGCGGAGAAGCGGCTCGCCACCCGTGAGCCTGATCTTCTCGACGCCGAGAGCGACGAACGCCCGCGCGACTCGCTCGAGCTCCTCGAAGCTCAAGAGCTCCTTGCGATCCATAAAACGGTGCTGCTGCCCGAAGACGGATTTGGGCATGCAGTACGCGCACCGGAAGTTGCAGCGGTCGGTGACGGAGATCCGCAGGTCGCGGACGGGCCTGCCGAGTGTGTCGTGGGGTAGCACCTCCAGAGGGTATCCGGTGCCATCCGACGCTCGGGCGCGTTTCGAGCCTGGCCGTCGAGGGAATCTCCAAGGTCCCCCATCCAATTCGAGGAGGACCGCGATGGAAGACGATCGCACCGAAGGCAAGCTGAAGCAGGGCGAGGGTGAGGTTCAGGAGAAGTGGGGTGACGTCAAGGAGAAGGTCGGCGGCGACGGCGATGCCGATCAGGCCGAGGGTAAGGCCAAGCAGGGCGAGGGTGAGGTCCAGGAGAAGTGGGGCGAGGCCAAGGACAAGGCCGGCAACCTCTGGGAGAAGGGCAAGGACGCGGTCGACGGCGACGACGACAAGCCGAACCGCTAGGCGGCTTCGCGATCCGGGTGCCCGCCCCGCCAACGCGGGCGGGCACCCGACATTCTCCGTGCGGCCTGCGAAGCTCCTCCTCCACATCAAATCGAGCCTCTGGTTCGTTCCGGTCCTGTGTGTGCTCGCCGGGGCCGGGATCTCGTTCGGGACGATCGCGCTCGACCGCTACTTCGACTACCAGGCGATTCCGAGAAATCTGGTCGGCGGGCCGGACGCGGCCACGGAGATCCTCGGAACCGTGGCCGCCTCGATGGTGAGCCTCGCCGCGCTCGTGCTGACGATCACCATGGTGGTCGTCCAGCTCGCCATGGGACAGTTCTCGCCACGGATCGTGCAGCGGATCCTGCAAGACAAGCCGAGTCAGCTCGCGATCGGCCTCTTCGTCGCGACGTTCGTGCACGCGATCCTCGCCGTGCGCGAGGTGACGAACAACGGCGACGGAACGGGCAACGTGCCCGGAATCGCGGTCGTGACGGCGTTCGTCCTCGTCCTCGGGAGCGTCGCGGTCCTCGTCATGTACGTGCATCACATCGGTCAGTCGCTACGTGTCTCGTCGCTCATCGAGCTCGTCGGCAAGGACACGCGCAAGCTGCTCGACCGCAAGTACCCGGACAAGGGGCCGCCGGTCGAGGTCGAGCCCGGCGCGCCACGTGTCGTCGCTGCCAGACGATCGGGCGTCGTGACCGGGATCGGCCATGAGGCGCTGGTCGAGGAGGCGCGACGTGTCTCCGCCCGGCTCGAGCTCGCTCCCGCCCTGGGCGAGTTCGTGCCCGCCGGCGCTCCCCTCTTCCGAATACGGGGCGAGGCGGTCGATCTCGACGAGAACCGTCTGCACGAGTCGATGATCCTCACGCTCGAGCCGACCCTCGAAGAGGACGTCGCCTATGGCGTCCGGCTTCTCGTCGATGAGCTGGGAGGCCCACGTCCACCTCGCGTTCGACGAGATCCGCATGGCGGGTGCAGGATCGCCGCAGGTAACGAGACGGCTCCAGGACGCGCTCGTGGATCTCCGGTCGATCGTGCCGACCGACCGCGTCGAGGTCGTCGAGGAGCAGCTCGAGCTGCTTGCGGCCGCGACGGAGCGCGCGATGGACGACGAGCGCGACGCCGAGATGGCGCTGCACCCGGATCGCGAGGGCATCGGCGCCGCCGTGGCTGCTGAGCGCTGACGGTTGCCAGACGCGGTCGCGTGTCGAGCACCGGGAGAATGGCGTGGTGCGGGCGCTCGACGAGATCCTTCCGGTCTACGACGCCCACGAGCGTCATGAAGTCGTGGTAGACGCCGGCCCGGAAGCCGCGGTCGCGGCGTTCTTCGGCGTCGACGCGGCGCCGGGGGTCGTCACGCGTGCTCTGCTCCGCGCGAGAGGGCTCGAAACCTCTCGGTCGGTCGAGGAGCTGCTTGGAGGGATCGGGTTCGTCGTGCTCCGCCGGACGCCGACCGAGGTGGTGCTCGGCGCAGCCGGTCGCCCCTGGACGCCTCGTGGGGACATGCGTCCGTTCGCCGCCGTCCGCGCGGGCGACGTGCGCGTCGCGGTCGACGTCCGGGCGAGTGCACTCACCGAGGGTCGCTCGCGCCTTTCGACCGAGACTC
>JACDBY010000436.1 GCA_013694685.1 Actinomycetota bacterium | reverse complement strand
AAGCCCTGGAGCCACTGTGGCGCGACTACGTCGGGGGCGGCGCCGGCGCCGAGCGCACGCTACGAGCGAACGTCGACGCGTTCGGGGCCTGGCAGCTGCGGCAGCGAGTTCTCTGCGGGCTCGAGCGGGTCGACGAGAGCGTCACCGTGCTCGGGCACGAGCTGCCGACGCCGATCGTGGTCGCCCCCGTCGCCTACCAGCGGCTGCTCCATCCGGACGGTGAGGAGGGGATGGCACGCGCCGCCGAAGCGGCGGGGGCGGCGCTCTGCCTCTCGACCTTCGCGACCGCGACGCCCGCAGAGGTCGCGGCGGCGGCACCGGACGCGACACGCTTCCTCCAGGTCTACGTCTTTCGTGACCGCGGAGTGACGGACGAGCTAATCGATCGAGCGCTCGCGGCAGGATGTACCGCGCTCTTCCTCACCGTCGACCTCCCGGTCGTCGGTCACCGCGACCGTGAGCTACGACACGGGTGGCAGCTACCGGTGGTAGACCTGCCCGCGATCCAGTTCGCCCTGGGGCGCGGCGTCACGCCCGTCCGCGGCCTCGAGGTCGTCGATCCGGCTCTCGACTGGCCCTACCTGGAGCGCCTCGCCTCTCGGGTCCAGGTTCCCGTGGTCGTCAAGGGCGTGCTCGAGGCCGGCGACGCGCTTCGGGCCGCCGAGCACGGCGCCGCCGGCGTCGTCGTCTCCAACCACGGCGGTCGGCAGCTCGACGGAGCGCGACCCACCTTGGAAGCGCTGCCCGAGATCGCCGAGGCATTGGCCGGGCGGCTCGACGTCTTCTTCGACGGCGGGATCAGGCGGGGCAGCGATGTTGCGGTTGCGCTGGCGCTCGGCGCGCGCGCCGTCCTCGTCGGTCGTCTGCCTGTCTGGGGGCTTTCCGCAGGGGGAGAGGCGGGGGCGCTCCGCGTCCTCGAGCTGCTCCGCTCGGAGCTTGCAGTGACGCTCCACCTCATGGGCTGTGCCTCCGCACGCGAGCTCGGGAGCGGTCACGTCCGGCGTGCGCTCGTGTAGCTCGCGCCGAGGACACGCGGTCGTGCCTTCTACAATCGACTCCCCGTGAGCACGCTTGCGCTGATCGATCGTCTCACGCGGAACGCGGTCGACGTGCTTCCGCACCGCGAGCTCGAGCGGAAGCTCGAGCTCGGGCGGCCCCTACGCGTCAAGCTCGGCATCGACGTCACGGCACCGTACGTCACGATCGGGAACGGCATCCCGTTGCAGCGGATGCGTGCGTTCCAGGACGAAGGGCACGTGGGTGTCCTGATCGTCGGCGACTACACGACCCGGATCGGCGATCCGTCCGGGCGGTCGCGCGAGCGGCCGATGCTCGATCCCGCAGAGATCGACCGGATGGCCGAGAATTTCTTCGACAACGCCCGCCGCGTGATCGACCCCGAGCGAACCGAGGTTCGGTTCAACAGCGAATGGCTGGGGTCGCTCGGCTTCGCCGAGCTTCTTCGCCTCGCGCGGACGACGACGGTGGCGCAGATCCTGGAGCGAGACGACTTCGCGAAGCGCTTCGCGGGGAATGTCCCGATCTCGATCTCGGAGCTCCTCTACCCGCTGATGCAGGCGTACGACTCGGTGGCGGTCGAGGCGGACGTCGAGCTCGGCGGCACCGATCAGACGTACAACCTCCTCGCGGGGCGCAGCGTGCAGCAGGCATACGGACTCGAGCCGCAGGTGGCTCTCACCGTGCCCTTGCTGCTCTCGTGGGACGGCACGCGCATGAGCAGCTCGCGCGGGAACTACATCGGGCTGAGTGAGCCGGCCGAGGAGCAGTTCGGCAAGACCATGAGCATTCCCGACGAGCTGCTCGGGCAGTGGTGGACGCTCGTCGTCGAGCAGCCGGTACCCGACGGGGCGGCGATGGACGCCAAACTCGAGCTGGCGCGGTGGATCGTGCGCAGGTCACACGGGGAGGAGGCGGTGCAGGCGGCGGAGGCTCACTTCACCCGCGTCGTGCGCGAAGGCGGTGCACCGGCGGAGATCTCGAGCCACCCTCTGCCCGCGGGCGACGGTCCCGTCCACGTGCCAGCCGTCATCGCCGCAGCGTTCGGGCTCTCCACGAGCGAGGCGCGGCGGCTGCTCGCCCAGGGAGGTGTGAAGCTGGACGGCGTCGTCGTCAAGGGCCTCGATCTGCCGCAGGCGGAGCTCGCCGGAAAGGTCTTGCAGGCTGGGAAACGACGCTTCGCGCGACTCGTCCCGCCCGTTTGACACCCCTACCCGCTCTGGTACACTCCGTCGGCCGCCCGCGAGGGAGGCATCGGAAGTACCTGCGACGAGGAGTCTTCGCTCGATTCGGATACGACCACTTTCGTAGCCCGTCGAACCGGAGGCCTCTTGCGTGAGCAGAGGCCTTTTAGTTGCCCGCTCTCCACGGCATCGGTCCTTGAAAACTCAACAGCGTGCGTGTGCGACGAGACCGATGTCGCGTCGATCCCTTGCGGCTTGCCGGAAGGGGGAGGACGACATCGTTACCCGTCAACCTCGGTTCCACCTTTCCGGTGGACTGAGGTCTGACGCCTTTAGAGCATCAGCTCTACGGGAGACACCAGTTCGTCTCGCTTCGGCGAGGCAATCTGATTCTTCACGGAGAGTTTGATCCTGGCTCAGGACGAACGCTGGCGGCGCGCCTAACACATGCAAGTCGAGCGAGAACCGGAGCTTCGGCTCCGGGGACAGCGGCGAACGGGTGAGTAACACGTGGATA